>NZ_PJMS01000001.1:3947916-4257500 GCF_002846555.1 Aquimarina sp. MAR_2010_214 | reverse complement strand
TTTATATTGTTCGGCTTCTAATTTTTCTATGTCTAGTGCTGTTTGATGGTGTTTAGTATATTTTTTTAGAATTGAATATGCCTTATCCTCTTTACCGATTTTAACTAATAAATTTTCATACTGTTTGTAAATAGTCATTGCTTGCCTAAACAATTGATTTTTTTCTGCAATGGTAGCAGCTAACTCATAATATTTTATAGCAGTATTATATCTTTTGTTATGATAATAATATTCACCGTAACTGCTATATGTAGTGGCCAATTTTGAAGAGTGTTGTTGTTGGTTAACAAAATACTTCTTGCATTTTTCTAATAGATGATAAGCTTTATTGTAGTTTTTTGTTTTTATATAAATATCTGCCAAGTTTAACGCCAAAATGTGTTGGGAGTTTTTATTTAAATTATCAGATTTTTCATAGATATGTTTTATTCTTTTAAGTGCTTTTTTGGGCTTATTAAATCCGTTTATGTATACCAAGGCGATATTATTATTTATATCTATAGCTAGTTCAGAAAATCCTTCAAGTTCTTTTAAGAATAATTCTGCAATTTTATAGTTTCTAAGTGCTTCTTTATAATCTTTAGTAGAAAAGTGAATTTTACCAAGTAAATTGTATGAGTATCCTTTTAAATAATATTCTTGTTTAGGATTAAATTTTTCAGAAATATCAATTATTGTTTCAATAATCATGATGCCATTGGCTCTTCTTATTGTCGAATTTAAATGATCTTCAGTATGGATAATTACATTTTCTATTTCCGAAAATGACATTTCTTCATATTGTTGGGTGTAGGCAATGGAATAAAGCAAATTTATACATAGTAAACATATGTAATACTTCTTAATTTTGACAGTCTTCATTGTTTAGCATAGATTAGGGGTCTCTAAATATATTAAAAAATCAACAAATAATCGGTTTAAATGCATAAAATCATGATTAAACAATGAAATTTATTATTTATTTATTTTGTAATGTAGTCCTAAACTTACTTTTTGTTCAAATGACCTGTTTAGATTCTTAGATAGGCTATAATTATGTCTATCCGTCTGTATATCAGATTTTAATGGCTAAGTTCTAAAAAGCATATTATTTACTACTATGTTTTTAAATTCCATCCAGGCAGTATTGGAAGCAAAGGCTATAGCTGCTACGGTTGCCATTTTACTGGTTGAATTTTTTATTTTTTCTAAGACTAAAAACCAATTCAGATAATTCTGAAGGTATTTTGTTGCCACTCCATTGAAGGGCTCCATAAATTTCCTTAGACGCATATCCATATTATTCACATTTTGTACGTGATATATTTTGTCAACAGCTCTTTGACCCTTCGAAGCATTAAATTTTTTGTGTGCTACCTTCTTGTCTTTTGCAAATGCAGTATAGCTTCTGTGACTGTCGCTACAAAGGGTTTCTACTTTAGCCAACTTCCCTTGTAATATAGTCTCCAAGTCACTTTTACTAATGCGACCTCTGGTAGCTACTTTGAAATCTTTGTTCCCTGATCGGTCACAACTGGCTATCACAGCTACTTTTTCATTACTGAGACCAGCTTTACTTGCCTTTGCGCCACGTTTTCTAGCAGGACGATCCAAATTTCGATTCCCTTTTTCAGAGTAAGCAAAGAAAAGATCATCACTCTCTAGGATTCCTTGGAATTCATCCACACTTACGCTCCCAAAGGAGACAAGTAATTTGTGCCTCCAATCAAAAGAAGTCTGAATAGAAATCCCTGTTTCTTTGGCACTCTTGCGAATACTATATCCAGAGAGTAAACAGAATAAATAACGATTAACTTTGTCTTTCTTCTTGAGGTTGTACCAGAACTTACCGGTAGTTTCACTAAAGTTTTTATGACAAGTATTACAAACATAGCGCTGTACTCCTTTGAGCTTACCATTAGCCTTAATTTTATTGCACTTACAATGAGGACAGCTTATGGCTTTACTCTGATTGCTATCAATCAGGGCTGAACCCTCAGTAGAGATCTCCAATAATGTGGAAACAATTTCTGATTGAACCAAAGCCGATGAACTAATGAAAAAATCTCTAAAATCTTCTGGTATCATTTCTCCGTTTTTATAAAGTAAAGATAAAACATATTCTAATTAGAACTTAGCCATTTTAATTAAAAAGAGATATGCTATATGAATGATGAAATCTAGCTGGCTTTAATTTTTTAGTGGGATATAGTAATTCTTAAGAAAGACTGTGCGCCGGATAAATTGATTATCATATACTTTTAGTAGCCAAATTTAGTCACTAATATATTCTTTATATTCCAAGAAGAATTCTTCAAGTTTGGCCATGTTTTTTGATAAAAAGATCATAGTTTCTGTCCAAGTCTTTCTATTATGAATACTTACATTATCGATCTCTACATATATGCGAGATACAATTTTACCGTTATCAAGTTCATAGAACTTATTATAGATAATATCCTCTATGAATTCAGATGTGAGAATCTTTTTTAAACTAATGAATTTATCATAATAATATGCCTTGATTATCTCATCAGTGGGTTCGATATCAATAGATACTTGAGCTTTTTTTGTAGTAAATGTAAATTTGAGAGTTACATCTTTAATTTTGGTATTATACAAAAGCCATTTACGAGGGTATTCTTTACCAAAATTGGTCCAGAATTCCTGACGTATTTGTTTTGATTCTGATTTGCTAAACATTATATAAGATATGCTGTAATAGTAGCTATAAGAATAACCATAAGCTTCGTTATATTAAATTTATGGCCTTCATTGCTTTCAAACAGAATAGTAGTAGATACATGCAGAAATATACCAATAACCAATGCCGTAATTTCTTTATAATAACTCTGTACCATAGTGAAATTTTCAGCAATAAAAGTCCCCAGAGGAGTCATTAGCGCAAAGAGAGTCAATGATATAATAATGACAGACTTTTTGATTTTGGTATTTAATAAAAAAGTAGTCAAAATCATTGCAATCGGAATTTTATGTATAATTATACCTAACAGAATTCCATCTGTATGATGTATCGGAAACCCTTCGAGTATAGCATGCAAACCTAAACTAATGAATAGTAATTTTGGAATCTGTCGAGTCTCTTTATTAAGGTGTATGTGTCCATGTTCTGCTCCTTTAGAGAAATATTCTAGCACTTTTTGAAGAAGAATACCGATCATAATCCAAACACCAGTGCGTTTTGCAAAGGGGTTATCTTCAAATACCTCTGGTAATAAATCAAAAATGGTGATCGCAAGAAGAAAAGCACCACTAAAAGCTAAAAGTAGTTTTAAACTCTTTTGATTAGAAGTTTTAAAAATAAAAACTAATAAAGCTCCTATAAATACAGCGGTTATGGATAATATATAGTTGTACACTATTTAAAAATTAATATGAGTCTTGGCGAAGTAGTTTTATCAAATTTCTGAAGTTGGTAATTGCCAAAAATATCCAACAAATTTATATTGGCATTTTCAAAATAATTTTCAAAATCATTTAGTGTAATGCTCTTAACACGTTCGGTAAATAAAAAGTCTTCATCATTATCTCTAAATCTGATTTCTTTAAAGATATATCCGTCTTGACAATATCTCTTAATATTAAATGAGATGTTATTAACTTCTTTTGTTTCTTCGGCAACTAGATTATTAATGATATAATCAACATTCATAAAATCAATAACGCCAAATCCTTTTTCATTTAAATCTGATTTAATTGCTTTAATCGTATTTAGATTATCTTCTTCTTTGTCAAAGTAGCCAAAGCTGGTAAAAAGATTAAAAACAGCAGAGAATTTCTCAGAATACGGTTGGCACATATCGTGAACCTTAAACTTTAATGTTTCATTCTCAAATTGCGAAGCATACTCAATACTATTTTTAGAGAGATCTACACCAGTCACATCATAACCTAATGTATTTAAATAGATACTATGTCGACCTTTACCGCAAGCTAAATCCAAAATTTTTTCACCAGCTTCTAAGCTTAGATACTTAGTGATATTATCCATAAAGTCTTTAGCCTCAGTGTGATTTCTATCTTTATATAAGATATGATAGTATGGTGTGTCAAACCATGATGCATACCACATTGTTGAATCTTTTAGCATAGGGCGCAAAATTAGTGTATTTTTACGGTTTAATTATAGAAGTCGTTTAAAGTTTTAAACCTTTACACTTAAAAATTTAAATACCTTCGTGTCGAAAATAAAGATAGTGAGTAATTCGTTTAAAATGGTTGCCAAAACCCTTTTTGGTTTTGAAGAAGTTCTTGCAAATGAGCTTAGAAAAATAGGTGCTCAAAAAGTAGAAATTGGAAATCGCATGGTTAGCTTTTATGGCGATACAGGTTTTATGTATAAGGCAAATCTATGTTTAAGAACTGCAGTAAAAATTTTAAAACCAATTATTTCCAAGAAAGTAAGAAACGAAAAAGATATTTACGATTTTGTTCAAAGTATACAATGGCAAGAGTATTTAAGTTTAGAAGATACTTTTGCTGTTTCTGCTACAGTTAATTCTACCATTTTTAGCCACTCTAAGTTTATTGCATTAAAGACAAAAGATGCAATTGTAGATCAGTTTAGAGAAAAAACGGGGGAGAGACCAAATGTAGATACAGAACATCCTGATCTTTCGATTGATATTCATATCCAACGTGACCTATGCACAGTATCATTAGATAGTTCTGGCGGTTCATTACATCATAGAGGATACCGTACAGCGACTAATATTGCACCGATTAATGAAGTTCTGGCAGCTGGCTTGTTATTGCTTTCTGGTTGGGATGGGCAAAGTGACTTTCTAGACCCTATGTGTGGGAGTGGTACTATGGCTATCGAAGCAGCTATGATTGCTTGTAATATTCCTGCAAATATAAACCGTAAAGAATTTGCTTTCGAAAAATGGCTGGATTGGGATTTAGATCTATTTGAAAAAATAGAAGAAGCTTGCTTAAACAAAACCAGAGATTTCCATCATTCAATAATCGGAATTGATAAGGAATATTCTGCCGTTAGAAAAGCAAATGTTAATATAGAAAACGCCAACCTTACTGATTTTATAAAAGTAAAAGAAGGAGATTTCTTTGAATCTGAAAAAGAAGTCGAAGGACCGCTTCATATTGTATTTAACCCTCCGTATGACGAACGGTTAGAAGTAAATATAGAAGAGTTTTATTCTCAAATAGGAGATACCCTTAAGCAAAATTATCCAGGAACCAATGCCTGGTTTATTACAGCAAATCTTGAAGCATTAAAACATGTAGGACTTCGACCATCCAGAAAAATAAAAGTATTTAATGGAAAGTTAGAAGCTAGGTTAGTTAAATATGAAATGTATGCAGGAAGTAAAAAAGCAAAGTATCAAAATTAATTTCTAGTTTATACACGAATCACAAATCCCTATCATTAGGAATTGAATTTCTTGTATTTCAAAGTTTTTAAGTTCTGGAACCTCTATTTTATGAGGCAAACAAGTTACTTTTTTACAAGATTTGCATTGAAAATGAATATGATTGTGCATTTCATGTTTGATATCACAATCATTACAAAGCGCATAATATGCTTTGCCATCTTCACCAGTTACAAAATGTACTTTCCCTTTTTCTGTAAACCGCTCTAAGATTCTATATATGGTGGTTTTATTAACTTTTATAGGCATTTCTTTCAAAATGGCTTCTACCGACATTGTATGCTTTGCATTGGTAAGTATGTCAATAACAAAATCCTGTTTTTGTGTATTCCTGGTTTTTTTCATTCTCAAAATATAACTAAAAACTAATTTTTCGTATTATTGCAACATTATTGCTTTAGTGAAATTTAATACTTAAAACTACAAAAAAATATGCTTGCTACTTTACCATTTTTTTAGTTATGATAAAAAAAAGTATTTAATAGTAAAGCTAACAATCGAGAAGAGTTAAGTAGTTATTATTCTAAATAATCAAGATAAGGTTTATTGCAATTAGTCAATTTTATATTTTTATGATACATAAAACAATACGCGTAAATTTGGATTTTATAGGGTTTTTAGCATCATTTTTGTGTATGCTTCATTGTATATTTTTACCAATTGTTATAGCTTTTTTTCCTTTGATGGGCCTTGTTTTTCTAACCGATGAATTCTATGAGGTTTTTTTAATAGGAGCTAGCCTGATGATTGCAATGTTTGCAATATATAATGGATATAAAAAATATCATGGTAAACCATTACCAGTTTTTTTGTATCTAACGACATTAGTTCTTTTTACCATTGGATTTTTAATAGAAAATCATTTTATAGAAAGGATATTACATTTTTTAGCAACAGGGTTTTTGATAATTGCACATTATTATAATTGGAAATTTACGAGAGCGTATAAAAGTTGTAAGATTAAGCAAATACATCTCTGATAGAATAGAATTATTGTTATCTATACCTAATAAAACTAACTATATCATATAATGATTTGTCTTAAAACTATTTTGAAGCCAGACTCTTATGAAATTACATAGATAAATAGGGAGGATTGATTATCACTATTATTTTCTTTTCTTAAAAAATGGAATCAGATAACTTATAGAATATCCATAGCCAACACCGATATTACTAAAATCGTTAGTACGCCCAAATCCCGGGATATATAAGTTATCAAATCTATCAGGTTTTTTTTCACTTACAAGATTTCTAAGAGATACATTGGCTCCCAGATATAGGTTATTTATAAGCTCAACTTTAATACCAAGAACTAATTCAATCCAGCTAGCATTTAAACCATCAGATTTGACGCTTTCTGTTATTCGATTAGGCCCAAAATAATTTGTGCTCGTAAAAATAGAGTAATCATTCAATGTTTGATCAAAAGTAGAAAAACCATAGCGTAATCCTACATAGATACTGTTTTGCATTCCATACCAATTATCATATATGTTATAATCGATACCAATTCTGGCATAACTTCCAGAGCCTTCTGTATTAATGTTTTCTTCATCTCTTAATAAGGATTCATTACCTATTTCGGCAGCGAGATAGAACTTCTTATAAAATCTGTAATCTCCAATAATTTCGAATCCAGAATAATTATCATCAACTGCTGTTCGGATTAATCGACCTAGGTCAACTCCTGCTCTAAAACCATACTTTTCTGCAGGAGGAAGAGTATCTCTTGTACTAACTTTTGATTCTTCTTGCCCATAGAAATGGCCTGTAATCAAGATGCTAATGAAAAATAAATACGTGCGCAGTTGCTTCATCGGTAACGTTCTCTCTTTGTATTGTTATATTTTTGATCCAGGTTCCATCATCTCCTACTTCTGGTGGAGATACAGTAAGGCCTTTATAATTGACCTTAAATCCACAAGCACTACTTACATATTCTTCTTCAGGTGTGTATTGAAAGCTTATAATATCTTTATTAGGAAGAGGATCAGTTTCACTATTATTAGTGGTGTTAGAATTTATAGTAAATTCATAATCAGTGATCGATACATCATTTCTTAGCGGTATTAGGATAGAGTCTGTTACTGTACCTAAAGTAAAAGGGTTTTCTATACCAACCGCTTTTACCTGCAGTTCTGATGGAGTTTTTACCTCAGTACTTGTGTCAAAGTCAATAAATTTTATGACTAGAAAAGGCGTAGTAGGAGTACCTTCTGCACATATATCATCTCGTTCACAACTTAAGTTTGAATATAGAACCAAGACTCCTATTACTATAAATAATAAATATTTGTATACTCTCATATAGTATTTTTTCTATCTCAACCATATTTTAATGTATATGGTTTTTTTGTAACTACCCGTTATATTATAAGGATAAAAGTACGATTAGATAAATGTAAAAATATTAACGCAAAATAAGTTTCAAATTCCTATTTGCGTGTCCAAAAATAAAAAAGATAAACCAATTCATACAGGTTATTTCTCAAAAATAAAGGACTGAGATAAAGTTAGAGTGTTACTACATAAGTCAGATTTGGATTATAGATGATAGTTTTAAAGGTTTTGATTTTGTTTTAAAAACCGGGAACCTTTTACAGCCCCCGGCCACCGCAATAGAAAATGTAGAAGATTGCTACATCAAGTTGCCATAATCTAGCGGGTGTTATTATTCCATAAAAACTAAATTTCGGGCTTTTGCTTTACAGTTATGGCTAAAAATTACTGTACAACTGTAATAGTTTCTTTTATTTTCTCCTTCATGATTTATCCAATCCACATAATTAATTACCGTAAATGTAGAATCGTTAACGATCCTAACATCTTTATCACTTTCTCCAAAAGAAATAATAGTTGATGATCGTAATCTTCTATTTATTATAGAATATGATGCGGTTAATGCCTCGGATTTGTGAAAATAAAATGTGTTTTCATTACTTTTTTTAGAAGTAGTAATTTGACTACTGTCATTAGGGTGTAAGGTGTATAAAATAGCTCCTAATACTATCGTAATACATATAGTTGGTATTATGAAGAGTTTTATTATAAACTCTTCTTTTTTAAAGTATAATATCATTGTTGTAAGCCTTGTAGGTAATGAAATGATTTGTGAGCGAAAAATTATGGTAAGTTAACGTTAGCATTTTTTGCATTCCGTTCCTCTTGTTCTTTTATTTTTGTCCATTTAGAATGATTTTCTGAATCCCCAACTTTAAGGAATGCTTCTGCAACGAATCCTGCATGTAATGATGCCTCCATTCCAGGACCGTTTCGTTTAACAATATTGTATTGCTTTATAGCTTCTTGCGCGACTTGATTTTTGGTTACGTTAATTTGATGTTGGTTAGTATCACTGGAACCGGTAGTAAATAAAAAATAAATTAAAATAAGAAGAATGAAGATAAGGGGTATTTTTACTACATTTCTCATAACTGTTAGTTTTGATAAACTTAGGTTTGACTATAAAATTTATTGTAGTAGCAATCTTCGAGTACAAATGTAGGAAATAACCCATGATATTAAATATGGTTTTTAAGTTAACTTTTTATGGTTTAACCGTATATTTTTGAATTTATGTAAGCGATGTAAGTTGTTGGAATATAGTGCTTAGTGACTTTTTTGTTAAAAAGATTGGTTATGTGCTAATAAAATATTTTGAGTTGATGAATTTAGTGTAAATAGGATGTTTAGATATGTAATGAATGAAAAAATCGATGAAATACATGATAATATCATATTTCATCGATTTTATTTATTATAGAGTTAAACCTCTTTTTATTTATAGGAAATATAAGTGTATTGCGAATCTGGGGTTTTGTATGAAATTGATCACAACATGCTTATCTTTTTTCAAGCAAAACTACATTTTCTACATGATATGTTTGTGGGAACATATCAACGGGTTGAACTTTACTCACCTTATACATCTCATCTAATAGTGAAAGATCACGTGCTTGTGTAGCACTATTACAGCTTACATATACTATTTTTTGAGGAGAAATGTTTAATAATTGCCCTACTACATCTTTATGCATTCCATCTCTTGGCGGATCCGTAATAACCACTTCGGGTTGACCATGTTGAGAAATAAAATCTTTGGTAAACACTTTTTTCATATCACCAACGAAGAATTCTACATTGTCAATACTGTTGCGTTTTGCATTTTCTTTTGCATCTTCTATAGCTTCAGGAACAGCTTCTACGCCAATTACTTTCTTCGCATTTTTTGCAACAAATTGGGCTATAGTTCCGGTTCCTGTATATAGGTCATAAACCAATTCTTCTCCCGTAAGATTAGCAAAATCTCGAGTTACTTTATATAATTCGTAAGCTTGTTTAGAATTTGTTTGATAAAAAGATTTGGCGTTAATTCTAAACCGTAATCCTTCCATTTCTTCTTCAATATAATCCTTTCCTTGGTAACAAATAATCTCTTGATCATAAATGGTATCATTACCTTTGGAGTTGATTGTATACTGAAGAGAAGTTATTTCAGGGAATTCTGAGACTATATAATCTAATAATAGTGTTCTTTTTTCTATATCTTCATGAAAAAATTGAAGCAAAACCATAATCTCTCCGGTAGATGCAATTCTAATCATTAATGTACGTAAAAAACCATGCTGATTCCTTGCATTATAAAAAGGTAGATTATTTTCTGTAGCAAAGGTTTTTACTTTATTTCGAATAGCATTACTAGGGTCTTCTTGTAGGTGACATTTGTCGATGTCTAGAATTTTATCCCACATACCTGGGATATGGAATCCTAAAGCGTTTCTATTTTGAATTTCAGTGTCACTTTGGATTTCGTTAAGAGTTAGCCATCGGCTATCACTAAATGAAAATTCCATTTTATTTCTGTAGAAAAATTGATCTTCAGAACCCAGTATAGAACTTACTTCTGGCAGTTCAATTTTACCCAATCGAGTTAGGTTATTTACTACCTCTTTTTGTTTGTATGCTAGTTGATGCTCATAGCCCATAAACTGCCATTTACAGCCTCCACAAGTTCCAAAATGCTCACAAGTGGGGTCAACACGTTTGTCTGATAGTTTATGAAAAGTAGTTGCAGAACCTTCATAAAAAGCTTTACGTTTTTTGGTTGTTTGGATATCTACTACATCTCCAGGAACTGCATTATTAATAAAAATCACCTTTCCGTCAGGGGCTTTACCAATACTTTTTCCCTTTGCACCTGCATCTATAACTTCGATATTCTCAAAAATTTGTCTTCTGTTTTTCCTTGCCATAGCGCAAAAATAACAATAGAAAGCATATACTTATTAAATATTGAATATATCTTAGAAAAAAGAAATAAAAAAATGAACCTATTTAATATTTCTACGTCTATAATATAAAGGCTAATATGATAAACACCAATAAAACAATTGACTCTTTGTTGGTATTACAATGCCAGTCAGGAAGCAAGAAAGCAGTAACTCTTCTTGTTAAAAGATGGCATACAAAACTATGTAAGCAGGCGTATTGGTATACACGAGATATGGAAATCTCAAAAGATATTGCTCAAGATAGTTGGAGTACTATTTTTTTAAAAATCAATAGCTTAAGAGATTCTAATAATTTTGGGAGTTGGGCATTAACTATAGTAACCAGAAATGCTATCAATTGGTTGCGAAAACATAAAAAGGAAGTGAAACATTTACAAACATATAAAGATTGTAACGTGTCTCGTACCGAAGATGATGAGCAAGATAATCAAGACACCATAGCGTTATTAAGAGGTTCAATTAAGAAACTGCCTTATAATCAGCAATTAGTACTTAACCTTTTTTACATAGAAGAATATAGTATTAAACAGATAAGTGATATCATAAACGTTTCGACGGGTACCGTTAAGTCACGTTTGTTTACAGCAAGAGAAAAACTGAAATTAATTTTAAAAAAAAGAAGTCATGGATAATAAAATGAAAAATATAGATCAATTGATTAAAGAAACATTGAGCAAAGAAGAAGCAAAATTTTATGATGATCTAGATGAACAAAATCTTCTAGAAATGTTAGGAGGGCTTTTTAATACTAAACACAGGTGGCTTATGATAATGATGAATATTACTACTGTAGTAGCTTTTGGTATTTTGATCTATTGTAGTATTCAATTTTTGAATACAGATGATACCAACGAACTTATAAAATGGTTTGCAGGAGGGGGGATTTGTATAATAATTATGGGAATGACCAAATTATTTGCATGGATGCAAATGGATAAAAATGCATTATTAAGAGAGATTAAGAGGCTAGAACTACAAGTATCTTCTATTGCAGGAAAAATATCATAATAAGATTTTAGAAAGAAGCTTATATTTAGTAATTTGCAACCAACTTCAATAGGATGATTTCTCTCCCAGACTTTATGTCGAAGTAGGAATTGTAAAGTTTTATTTTTAATACGTGAATAATGGCAATTTTAGAGAAAAAGTCATCACAGCATTCAATTGAATTAGAAGACAAGTATGGAGCTCATAATTATCACCCATTACCGGTTGTTTTAAACAAAGGAGAAGGTGTGTATGTTTGGGATGTAGAAGGTAAAAAGTACTATGATTTTTTAAGTGCATATTCTGCAGTTAATCAAGGGCATTGTCATCCAAAAATAGTAGGAGCAATGGTTAATCAGGCACAGACGTTAACGTTAACCTCGCGAGCCTTTTATAATGATAAACTTGGTGAGTACGAGAAGTTTGCAACTGAGTATTTTGGTTTTGACAAAATATTACCAATGAATACGGGGGCAGAAGCTGTAGAAACAGCATTGAAACTTTGTAGAAAATGGGCATATGAGAAGAAAGGTATTCCAGAAAATGAGGCACAGATTATTGTATGTGAAAATAATTTTCATGGAAGAACTACTACAATCATTTCTTTTTCGAATGATCCGGTAGCCAGAAAAAACTTTGGACCATATACAGCTGGATTTATAAAAATTGAATACGATAACCTGTCTGCTTTAGAGCAAGCTCTAGAGAGTAATAAGAACATTGCAGGATTTTTAGTAGAGCCTATACAAGGAGAAGCTGGCGTATATGTGCCTTCTGAAGGGTTTTTGGCTAAAGCCAAAGCTCTTTGTGAAAAGCATAACGTACTATTTATTGCAGACGAAGTTCAGACAGGAATCGCCCGTACAGGAAAATTACTAGCGGTTGATCATGAAAATGTTAAACCAGATATTTTGATTCTTGGAAAAGCATTAAGTGGAGGAGCATATCCTGTATCGGGAGTTTTGGCTAATGATACAATAATGAGTGTTATAAAACCAGGAAATCATGGTAGTACTTTTGGAGGTAATCCTGTTGCCGCAGTAGTAGCTATAGCAGCATTAGAAGTAGTAAGAGATGAAAAATTGGCTGAAAATGCAGAAGAGTTAGGTCAGTTGTTTAGATCAGAACTAGATAAGTATATTAAGGAATCCAAAATAGCAAATTTAGTTCGTGGTAAAGGTTTGCTCAATGCTATTGTGATTAATGATGATGAGGAAAGTGAAACTGCTTGGAATATTTGTGTAGCACTTAAAGAAAATGGTCTTTTGGCTAAGCCAACTCATGGTAATATTATTCGTTTTGCTCCACCATTAGTAATGAACAGAGAACAACTATTGGATTGTGTGAGTATTATTATCAAGACCATAAAGGAATTTGAAAAATAGTAAACTATATTCAAGATTTTATATAAAAAAGGAGGCTTCATAGCCTCCTTTTTTATTATATGCAAAAAAATTATTGATTTAATATTTCAGACCAAGGCATTAGAGCACCTATAAATATAATATACCCAATAATGATTAATAGGTACAAAGAACTTAATATAGTACCAATTATAGCACAAATTCTACCCGCATTTAGATTTTCATATCCTATGTATAATTCAGGATTTGTCAGATATAGCTCTTTAGCTTTCTTAGCTAATACTAATGCAATGATACCAAATACCAACCCTAGAAATCCATAACAAAAACAGGTTACTATTGATGCGATTCCGAATATTAATACCAACGTAGCATTTGGCAATTGTTGTTTGTTTTCCATATAGTGTATTAGAATTTTATAATATAATTTGTAATGATAAGTATACTGTTTAAAATATAAAAATATTGAAGGGTTTTAGCTCCTTTTTTAAACCTTAAAAAAAGATGAGCAATTAGGTATCCAAACATTAGTAGTAATGGTATTAGTGCAGGGTACATCAGAAATGACTCTATGAAATTACCATTAATAAGTAATAAAAAACTTCGTTGAAAACCACAACCGAAGCAATCAATACCAATTAATTTTTTAGTAGGGCATTGTAATAGGTTAGATTCTATATAGTTAATGAATTGTTCCAAATTATAGTGGCAAGGAATTTATTCAAAATAAAAACTGTTCGGAAAATAATTCCGAACAGTTTTTTAAAAATTAAATTATTTACAGATTATCCTCCGTACTGCTCCATCATTCCTCTTTGCATTTCTAATAAACCGTCATATCCTATTGTTGCAAATATGAAAATAACATAGACTAAATAAATAATACTTAATATTAAGCCTACAATTGCTAGTATCTTACCTGTTTTAACATTTTGATATCCGGTATATAATTCTGGGTTCTCATTGTACAATGCAGTAGCTTTTTTAGCAAGTACTATAGCTACAATAGCCAGAATAATTCCTAGTACACCATAACAACAGCATCCTAAAATTGATAGAATACCAAAAACCAAGATTAGGGTAGAATTAGGTAATGTTTGTTTTTCCATAATTTAGATTAATTAGTTAAAAATAATTTTCATTTTGATTACATAACTTATAATGATAGTAAGTATGGCAGTAACCATAAGACTCATTTTTATAAGTTTGTCATATTTAAATTTGATAAAAAAGTTGAATCCCAAAAAGATAAGTAATAGTAACAGAGGATAAATCGCAGGATACATATAAAACGCAGCAACAAAATCTCCACTAAATAGGAGGGAAATGGATCTTTGCATTCCACAGCCTAAACAATCAACACCAAAAATTTTTTTGTTTAGACAAGGTAACATATAGGTCTCCAAGAGCGAAAATCTTTATAATTATTAACCGCAATATACATAATTAAGTTATTTAAAGTATTTGGAGGGTCAAAAATCTATTATTTTATACTTTTGCCACGGTAAAGAAAAGTATTGGATTGAGGAGAAAGAAAATATCTTGAAGTTATTATTAGAAAAGAAATCAATCTCGAATATTTTTTTATAGTATAATACTATCAGGTTAATAAAAGAAACGAAAAGTTTTGGGTAAATGAATTATAGTAAGATCAAAAAAATCATAAGTATATTGTTGGTAGTTATTGGAGCTATTGCAATAATAAGCGAAATTTCTTCGGTAACAAAAAACTATTATGTCCAGAGTGTTGGAGTGGTTTTTTTAATGTTAGGAGTATTTCTTGTCAATACTAATGTGAAATCGAAGACCAAAATCGATTCTGATCCATACCTTGAAGAAGAAGAGTAATTATGATTAAAATAGGAGATACCGTTTCTGTTTTGGATGAACCAATTACAGGTAAAGTTATAGCTGTTTCTACCAATGAAGTAACCATTGAAACAGAGGATGGATTTGATATGAATTTTTTTATTCGCGAAGTGGTAAAAGTTCAATCTGGAGAGATGATTATACCTTCTTATGAAGAAATTGATAAAAACTTGCAAGAAAAGGAGGTTTTTAAAAAGAAACCCAAAAGACCTATAGTTAAACCAAAAGAACGGGATGTACCAACTATGGAAGTTGATTTACACATAAACAAAATAGTTAGGTCTACAAAGGGAATGACAAATCATGATATGATAACATTACAATTGGATACAGCAAAAAGACAGTTGGATTTTGCAATTAGTAAACGTATTCCGAATGTAGTTTTTATTCATGGGGTTGGGCAAGGAATCTTAAAAGAAGAACTCAAATACCTTTTTGGTAGATATGATAATATAAGAGTTTCTGAAGGAAACTATAGAAAATATGGGCTAGGGGCAACAGAGGTATATATTGTTCAAAACCCAAAATAATTATTTTAGAACGGTAACCTCATCTTCACCTAACTCTAGTAATTCTTGTCGTATTGAAATTCCGGCTCCTTCTAGAGTTATATCAGTAAGGGTTATTGTCCTGGTATAGATAGTTTCTGTAGCAGTATCACTTTTTACAACATATTTTATTACAGCATTTCCATTAGAGCTTTTTAATTCTTGAGTGACTGTAATACCACTAGGAGGAACACTACTACAAAAATATACTGCGCCATTAATTTGAGTGTTAAATTGCCTATGTACTAAGATATTTGTGGTGCTATTAAGCGCTATGGTTTGAGTAAGGTTTTCTGGGGCAGTATTTAATTCAAAAGTGGTACTTGTAAAACTAAGAGAAAGAGATTGATTAATTTGAGAATCAACTTTAAAAAAAACAAAAGTATTTTCATTTTGATTTGAACAATTCTCTAATGGAGCTGTGAAGTTACTGATATCATTTTCAATAATATCCCCTTCGCTACAACTAACCATTAATGCTATAAAAATTATATAATAAAAAAAATTATTCATAATAATGTGATATATGCTACTCTTTTTTAGTCGTTTTAGGGATAGTAACGTCTCTAAAACCAAATGAAAAATTCTTGTCTTCAAAATTTTGATTATTGCCATCAAAAACAAGACCATTTATTGATAAAGTAGTTCTAAACGTGGTTTTTATAGTGTTATCAAGGCTTGGTTCTACTGTAACTGCGGTATTGGTAGATTCTGAATCCAGATAAAATAACTTTCCAGAATCGGGATCTCTATCATCTCTTGGGTTTCCATTCTTATCAGCATCTTCATTGCGAGTTAAAATACCATCATTATCATCATCTTGTTCGAGGTAATCAGGTATACCATCCTTATCTGTATCCCGAGGATCATCATTGTCAGGAATGTCATTTGGTAACTCAACACTAGTTAGGATGTTATCATTATCATCATCTTGATCTTTGTAATTAGGAATTCCATCACCATCGGTGTCATCATCCTCCAGATTACCATTACCATTAAGGTCTTCTTGTTCTGCCGGGATACCATCATCATCATCTTCTGTAATGATTTCGGTTAAAATTTCAGATGTCCCTGTAACACCATTAAGTTCTTCAACAATTGTAATTTCACTAGACGGTATATTAGAACAAAAATAATCTGCAGTTATGGGTACGTTAAAATTTCTATATATTAAGGTATTAGAACCCTCGCTTAGTTTGATAGAAATAGGTGTAGGTGTTACAATAGTTTCAGAAAAAGTCTCGCTGATAAAACTATAAGAAATGGCTTCGTTTATAGTTTTACTAATCTTGAAAAAAACAAATTCATTTGATTTTGCACCTTTACAAATTTGTAAATCAACATCATCAAATTCAAAACTGGTGATTACTACGTCGCCATCATCACAAGAAGTAAAAAATAATAATAAAAAGAGAAATGAAAATAACTTTTTCATGTCAGAATGAGTATTTTTTTTGACAAAAGTAAGAGAATTGAAAGATTATAACGTGTCTACTCGAAAATAATTTTATTTAGATTAGTTTTGTAGTCGTAAAATTGGGAATATTGTAAAAATTAAAGTTTTTTTTACAAAAAAATAAAAATCTATTTCAACAACTTAATTACTTTGTTTTATGCAAAAAGTTTATTTTGATAGTGCGGCTACCACAGAGGTAAGGCCAGAGGTTATTGCTAAAATGGTTTCTGTATTGAAAGAAGATTATGGAAATCCGTCATCAATACACGGTTATGGCCGATCTGCTAAGAATCATATAGAACAAACTCGTAAAAATATAGCTGGTTATTTAGGGGTGAAAGCCTCAGAAATTATATTTACTTCAGGTGGTACAGAAGCTGATAATTTGGTTATAAATAGTGCAGTTAGAGATTTAGGCGTTACCCATATTATTACATCTAGAATAGAGCATCATGCTGTATTACATACAGTACAAGAAATAGAGTCTCGCACAGATGTAACGGTAAGTTATGTTACTGTAAATGCTGATGGTGCTATCGATTATAAACATTTAGAATCACTTCTTAATGATTCTAAAGAGAAGACGTTAGTGAGTTTAATGCATGTAAATAATGAAGTTGGAACTATATTAGATATTGAGCGTGTTGGAAACTTATGTAATGAACATAAAGCGCTTTTGCACAGTGATATGGTTCAGTCAATAGGTCATTATGATGTGAATTTAAGTAATTTACATATTGATTTTACAGCGGTAAGTGCTCACAAATTTCATGGGCCAAAAGGAGTAGGTTTTGCATATATACGTAAAAATTCGGGTTTAAAACCATTAATTTTTGGAGGAGAGCAGGAACGAGGATATCGTGCAGGTACAGAAAGTGTACACAATATTGCAGGGATGGACGAGGCGTTGCGATTGTCATATGAAAATTTGGAAGAAGAAAAGAACTACGTTGTTAATCTAAAACAATATTTTATTGATGCCCTTAAAAACAATATCGATGGAGTAAAGTTTAATGCTAGTTGTTGTGACGCTAAAAAAAGTACATATACGCTAATTAGTGTGTGTCTACCTGTTTCTGAAGAAAAAGCTGGTATATTATTATTTCACCTGGATATTAACGGGATTGCTTGTTCAAAGGGTAGTGCTTGCCAGAGTGGAAGCGGTAAAGGATCTCATGTGTTAACCGAAATTCTTTCTGATGAGGATTTACAAAAACCATCAATACGTTTTTCTCTTTCAAAATTTAATACAAAAGAAGAAGTGGATTATACTGTTGATGTACTAAAGAAATTTATAGAAGAATAATCTATTCTTAAAATTTCATTCCTAATCGAACATTAAAAACTCGTGGTGTTAAATAGTTAGGTATAGCAAATTGACGCTGACTAGCGGCATCTCTTACAAAAGTATTAGTGATTGTATTTTGATTATCAAAGATGTTATAGATCTCGAAACCAAGATTTAGTTCTCTAAATAGGTTAAGAAAATGTCCTTCTCTTAGTCTTTTGTTTTGATCAACTACTACATATGATATTCCTAAATCGGCTCTACGATAATCTCTTAGTCTGGTCTGAAAATTGTATGGGTCAGCATAGCTAGGAGAGCCTCCGGGAACTCCCGTTTGGTAGACCATATTTAAATACATTTTTAGACTAGGAATTGAAGGTACATAATCTTGAAATAATACTCCGATTTTTAGCCGCTGATCAGTTGGTCGAGAAATATATCCACGCTTGTCAATATTTTCTTCAGTTTTTAGATATCCTAGACTTACCCAACTTTCTGTGCCCGGAACAAATTCTCCATTAAGTCTTAAATCCAAACCTTGTGCATAGGCTTTTGCATTATTTCTAGCACGATATCGTATTCTTACATTTTCTATAGTATAAGGGTTTACATCGGTTAGTTTTTTATAATACAGTTCTGTGGTTAATTTAAATGGTCTTTTCCACATAGAAAAACTATAGTCATTACCTAGTACAATGTGTATAGATTGTTGTGCTTTAACATCAGGTCTTACAACTCCCAATGAATCTCGTAATTCTCTATAAAAAGGAGGTTGATGATATAAGCCTCCAGAAACTCTAAAGATCATATCAGATTTCCAGTTAGGTTTAATTGCAACTTGAGCTCTTGGGCTAAATACAATTTGTGAATCCGAACTGTCAACCGTATTTCCATAGATATTCCAGTGATGTGCTCTAACCCCTACGTTTGCCCAAATTTCGTTTTCTTTTATGTTAGAGCGAATGCTATATTGTGCATATCCAGAAACACGGTCAATTTTAGTGTCATTTGTAGCTCGTACACTCGTAAAAGGAACAATGGGACTGGCAAAAGGAGTATAGGGTTGATCATTTACAAAATCCAATACAGGAGGTCTGATAGAAAAACCAGCAGAATCAATAATTTCATATTCTTGTAAACGATCTCTAATATCTTCTGAGGTATATTTGATACCCCAATCAAACTGGTGTTGATCTGCAACATAAGTTCCTTTGTGTTCGAGGTTAAATATCAATGCATCAAGATCGTTTCTTGCATGTGTTAATTGAGAACCTATACCTTCACTAAACTCTACTTCTCCTAAGTTTTCACTACCAATATCTGTATTTACCGTTCCTAGTGCATAGGCAGCAAAAATGTCATAGTGTTCCTGTTCTTGTGTGTGATATCCAGAAGCGATTAGCTTTAAGGTAAGATTGTCATTAGCTCTATAGGTTCCTTTTAGTGCTCCGAAATAAGTTTCGTACCTGTCTTTTTCTTGTCCATCATAACGAACAGTTAGTGCTTGCACTGTTTGCAGTGTTCCAAAATTGACTTGTTCTGTTAATGGTTCATAATCATAAGTGTTAAGTGCTAGATTACTTAAAAAACCTATTTCAAATTTATCAGAGAAATTATACGAAAGATAAGTTTGTACATCGGCAAATCTTGGTTGAAAGTTAGTCTCTGTATTCTTTGCATCTACAAGTAAGCTATTGTCTCTATATCGTATCCCAACAATAGCCGCTAATTTTTTGTTTTTAGAAATCCCTTCTGCAGAAACACTACCTCCTAGGAGACTTAGATTTGCTGTTGCTCCCAATCTTGTAGGTCTTTTATAGGTAATGTCCAAAACTGAAGAGAGCTTGTCTCCATATTTAGCCTGAAAACCTCCCGCAGAAAAATCTACATTACGAACCATGTCGGTATTTACAAAGCTTAGACCTTCCTGTTGTCCGGATCTTACTAAAAAAGGGCGATATACTTCGATCTCATTTACGTAAACTAAATTTTCATCATAATTTCCTCCACGAACAGAATATTGTGTACTTAATTCATTATTAGAGCTTACACCAGGTAAGCTTTTTAGAAGCCCTTCTACACCAGCATTAGCAGAAGGAGTTGTCCTAATGGTTTCGGGGTCTAATGTCGTAATCCCTTCTACCGTTTTTCTTTCTCTACCCGATATAATAACTTCTCCTATTTGTTCAATATCTGTTTTTAATATTGGGTTGAGTTCATATTCTTGGTTTTCTTCGAGATTGATAACAAACTGCATGTTTTTTAAGCTAACATGAGATATGCTTATTATAATTTCTTGATTAGAAGGTATACTTAACTGGTATACACCATTTTTGTCTGATTGAGTACCAGAATTGTTATAAGAGATGTTAGCTCCTTGAACAGGTATATTATTTTCATTAAGAATTACACCTTTTAGCGTAGCGGTCTGGGCTGAAGAAGAGATACTGATTAGTATCAGTAAAGTCAAAAGAGAGAAAAAATTAGGTTTCAAAAAGTAAGAGTGTTTAAGGTTTTCTAAAAAAAGTGGTTTCGAACGTTGCTCGATTTCCTACATTATCTAACACAACAAGTTTAAAATTATTTTCTGAATCCACATTATTTTTATCATTAAAGTCATAAACCAACATTCCGGTCTTGTAATCATATTCTAATAAAATGAATTTTCCATTTATGGTTCCTCGATAGCTTTTTATTCCGGATTCAGAATCATTAATTTTTACTTTTAAGTGTGTGGCCTTTGAGATCCATTTTTTGCTAGAAACATTAATAGGTATTATTGTAGGCTTTTGAGTGTCTGTAAATAAAGAGTATGTTCCAAAAGTACGTGTTCTGGTTGAGAACCGATTCCCTTTTTTGGCTGTTCTCGAATAATACGGTGTTTTAGAACCATTGATTCTGCCTATGTATAGCTTTTTTTTGTCCTCTTCTTTATATCGGGATACATCAAAAACCAAAGTCATGTTTTTATGTAGTGGTGTCATGTTATTGTGTACTTTGATTTTTTCTCCACTTACAGATATATCAAGATAAGTGTTTTCGTATAACGCTCCTTTCGGAATCAGAAGATCGAAAATCCCTGAACTATAGGTATAGTTCTCAGTTGTTTTAGCGTATTCTGATGTTTTAAGAATATCGGTTTTTGTAATTGCTTCAGCATGTTTTCCTTGTAGAGGAATAGTAATGATAGAAGTATTATTCTTAAAATCTTTAATATGTATAGTATAGTTATAAGAAAGACTGTCTTTAATAAAAATGATACCATTGTCTATTTTCTTTTTGAAAACAGTTAAGGGGTTATTTTTTTCAACAAAAAGTTTTGTTATTCTACTCCGGTATTTCTTAAAATAGGAATAATCAATAATCCGATTTGCATATCGTGTTTCTGCAAACGAAAAACGATTCATTTCTATTTTTAAATTTTCCTGACCATTAATTTCTGTAGTTATTTCATATACACCATTATTGTTATTGGCTAAATCTTGCTTATCAATAGTAGATACACCAAAGCCAATCTTACCATATGCATTTAGGTTTTCTGCTTTATAGCTACCATCTTCTTGAGGTGTAAGTTTTACTCTAACTGGTTTTTGTGTTCCATTAATATGAGCATCCTTGTCTAAGCAATATGCCCAAAGGCTATTTATGATAGGTTTTTTGGTGTCTTTTACTTCGATACCAAAATTCATTGGGTTCATAGGTCTAGATCTGGGGTCTCTAATTTCAAAATGGAGATGGGGGCCAGAACTTCCACCTGTGTTACCACTATATGCTATAATATCACCTTGTTTTACAAGTAATGAGCCAGATTTAGGAAAAAGCTCTATTTCATATGATTCTTTTGCATACTGCCTTTTTTTTACAAAGGCTTCAATTTCTGGAGAAAACTTTTTTAAGTGAGCATATACACTAGTATATCCATTAGGGTGTGCAATATATAGAGCTTTACCGTACCCTCCATGAGAAATTTTTATTCTAGTTATTCTCCCAGATGCAGTAGCATGTATATTCAATCCTTCTTCGCCGTTAGTTTTCATATCTAATCCAGAATGAAAATGATTAGATCTTAATTCTCCAAACGTTCCAGAGACTACTACAGGGATATCAAGAGGAGGAATGAAATAGTCTTTGGGAAGGTCTTTTTGCCCATAACAAAAGGAAAAACCTAATAAAATAAAAACTATAATCTTTCTCATAAAAGGGGGATATATGTGTGTTTATGAAATGTGCTTATAAAACTACTTATTTTTTTGGTAGGTTGCGCTATATTTTTAATGCATGATTAATGGCGTCATTTAAATATCCGCCAGAAATGATTTTTGTTCTAACCAGATCGACATTGGTTTTCATGTTTTTATATTCTTCTAATGATAAACTTTCGAGTTTGTCACTTAATTCATCCAAATTAGAAACTGTGAAACCAATATTGTTATCTGTTATAAAAGTACTAATAGCTGCTTTATCCCAAACAATTACAGGTAATCCACATAAAATATACAATGAAGTTTTATGAGGGTTATTGTATTTTAAGTATTGTCCATATTGACCACTACATTCTTCTGTAGATGTACCATCCCACACTAAACCAAAAGATCCTTTGATATGATAAGCTACGACGTCAGAGGGAAATGCTCCTTCGTAAGTAAGTATTGATTTTTCTTTTTCGGTTTTGAGTTTTTGATAATCAAATCCCATACCATACAGATTCATTCTGAAATTTTTTCTTTCGAGTTGGTCAAGATCATAGATATATGAATTTTTACCATCTCCAAAGCCTCCGGCATACACTATTTCGTGAAGCTTTTCTCCTGTGACATTATTGTTTTGATCTGGTAGCCCTTCATTTAATATGTAATCAAATATTCCTAATACAATTACTGGGATCTTAACACCTTGTTCCAAAAACCAATCCTTCATAGCATCATTATGCACTATAATAGAATTTGAGGCAATTATCTTTTTTAATTCCTTGTTAGCATCACTAGTTCTTCCTTTCAAAAAACGGACATCATGAACAATAGTGATTATTTTACATCTTTTTAGTTTTGCGACAAACAAGACGTAGTTTCTATATTTATTTAGTGGGTATTGTGTGCACAATGTTGATTTGTATGGCAATCGTATTAAAGCGAAGGTGATACCAAAAAAGTTTTTTAGAGCTCCAATTGCAGAATTAGGGATTGAAGATTGTTTAAAACCTAAGTTTTTAAACCCCATTTCGGCTAGAATAGACTCACAATCAGTCTTTGCTTTACCCGCAGCATTAAAAAGAGATTTGTAATTTCTGGAAATGAAATATCCTTTCATATGAATATGTAAATTTATCGCAGGAAAGATACATACATTTTATTTTTTATACCCTATTTTAAGAAGATTATCAATTGTGATTTTTTGATGTGTAATTATTGCGTATAAAATCCTTTTAAAAATAGTAGTTTTGACAACTAAACTTTTTAAAAACCATTTTGAATAAAAAAATATACTAGTGAAAGAAAAACGATATGATTATTTAATTGTAGGCGCAGGATTGTTTGGGAGTGTTTTTGCTCACGAAATGACTAAACGAGGTAAAAAATGCCTTGTAGTTGATAAACGAGATCATTTAGGTGGAAATGTATATTGCGAAGAAAAAGAAGGAATTAACGTGCATAAGTATGGAGCTCATATTTTTCATACTAATGATAAAAAGATTTGGGATTATGTAAATCAATTTGCTACGTTTAATAACTATATAAATTCTCCGCTTTCTTTGTCAAAAGGAAAATTGTATAATTTACCTTTTAATATGAATACTTTTTATCAATTGTGGGGAACTAAAACCCCTCAGGAAGCGAAAAAAGTTATTGATGAACAAGTAATGCAATATGGAGTAAAATCCCCTAGAAATCTCGAAGAACAAGCCTTGTCACTTGTGGGAAAAGATATTTATGAAACCTTTATTAAAACGTATACAGAAAAACAATGGGGTAAAAAAGCAACAGAGCTTCCTGCTTTTATTATTAAAAGACTTCCTGTAAGGTATACATATAACAATAATTATTTCAATGATATATATCAAGGTATACCTATAGGAGGGTATAATGTAATTATTGATGGATTATTAAGTGGTATTGAAACTAAAACAGGTGTAGACTTTTTTGAAGATAGAAAAGATCTGGAACATTTGGCCGATAAAATTGTATATACAGGTAAGATAGATGAGTTTTTTGAATATAAACATGGTCAGTTAGAGTATAGATCATTGCGATTCGAACACGAACTTCATAACATAGAAAATTATCAAGGTAATGCTGTGGTAAATTACAATGATGCAAGCTATGCATTTACCAGAATTATTGAGCATAAACATTTTGAATTCGGAAAACAAAATAAAACAATCATAACAAAAGAATATCCCGAAAACTGGGATAGAGGTAAAGAGGCATATTATCCAATCAATAATGATAGAAATCAAGAGATCTTTAAAAAATATAAAGAAGAATCACTACAATCAGAAGGTGTGATTTTTGGGGGGAGATTGGCAGAATATCGTTATTATGATATGCATCAGATAATAGCGTCATCTTTGACTAAAGTAGAAGAAATATCAAGGATTAAACCACAATAAAGGAAGGGTTTAAAATTAGTTGTAAAACTATTGGGTTTTCTCAATTGGTATGTTAACTTTGTGTAACGAAGTATTGTGTAAAATTTACAATGAGTGATTTAATTGAAATTATTGATTCTCTTGAAAATAGAATAAGTAAGTTGCTACATAAGTATGAATTAACTAAGCAACAAAACATAAGTCTAAAAGAGAAAATATCAGATTTGGAGTCTAATTCAGAACTTCAGGTAGATCAATTAAAGCAGTGGGAAGAAAAATTCAGTGCGCTCAAAAATGCTAACGCAATACTAGGCAGTGACGAATATAAAAGGGAAACTAAGCTCAAAATAAACGCTTTAATAAGAGAGATTGATATGTGTATAGCACAACTTTCTGAATAAGTAAAATATGGCAGATAAGCTTAAAATTAAATTATCTATTGCAGATCGTGTATACCCGTTAACAATTAATCCGGATCAGGAAGAAGGTTTACGAAAAGCAGCAAAAAAGATAGAAGCCATGATAAAGCAATTTGAGCAAAGTTATGCAGTTAGAGATAAGCAAGATGTATTGGCAATGTGTGCTTTACAGTTTGCAGCACAAGTAGAACAAAAAACTATAGATAAAGATGATGACACGGTTAATGTGGCTAATAGATTAAATGAATTAAATAATTTGCTACATGAACATTTATCATAACGTTCTTTAAAATAAATAAGGTTACTGCCTGCACTAGTTGTTATTTTGATAAACTCAACAAGAATTAATTAAAAAGGGTGAGTTTAAATTGTAAAAGCGCGCCGCCTTGAGCGGATTCTTGAGCAATTTGTTAGCCCTAAACCTGTTTTTACAGAGTTTATACAAAACCTTTACTAGTGCAGGCTTTTTTTATATATAAATACTCAACATAAACTATGGATAATAATATTGTATTTTTGATCATCGCTGGGATAGCAGGGCTGTTGATAGGATTTATCATCGCCAAGGTTCTGGAACGCAGCAAAGCATCAGAAATTATTAAAAATGCTAAAAAATCCTCTGAAGGTATTTTAAGAGATGCTAAAAACGAAGGGGAGACAATTAAAAAAGATAAGATACTTCAGGCTAAAGAAAAATTTATTGAATTAAAATCTGAGCATGAAAAGGTAATACTATCCCGTGATAAAAAAATAGCTGAAGCAGAAAAACGAACAAGAGATAAAGAATCTCAGGTTTCTAATGAATTATCTAAAAATAAAAAACTAAATATAGAGCTCGAAGAAAAAATTAAAGAAGGAGAGCAGCGCAAAGACTATTTAGAAAAGAAACAAAGCGAACTTAAAAAACTTCATAAAAGCCAGGTGCAACAACTTGAGGTTATATCTGGGTTATCTGCAGAAGAAGCAAAAGAACAGCTTGTAGAATCTTTAAAAGGGCAAGCAAAGACTGATGCTATGGCACTTATTCAGGATACTATTGAAGAAGCTAAATTAACAGCGCAACAAGAGGCTAAGAAAGTAATAATTAATACGATACAAAGAATAGGTACAGAAGAAGCAATTGAGAATTGTGTTTCGGTTTTTAATATTGAAAGTGATGATGTAAAAGGAAGAATTATTGGTCGAGAAGGTAGAAATATTAGAGCTATTGAAGCTGCTACGGGCGTTGAGATTATAGTTGATGATACTCCTGAAGCAATAATTTTATCTTGTTTTGATTCTGTAAGAAGAGAAGTAGCTCGATTATCACTTCATAAATTGGTGACAGATGGAAGGATTCACCCTGCACGAATAGAAGAAGTAGTAAGAAAAACAAGAAAGCAAATAGATGAAGAAATAATCGAAGTAGGTAAGCGTACCGTAATTGATCTTGGAATACATGGATTGCACCCAGAACTAATTAAGACTGTTGGTAGGATGAAGTATAGATCTTCTTACGGTCAGAACCTTCTACAGCATTCAAGAGAAGTTGCTAAATTATGTGGTGTGATGGCAGCAGAATTAGGGTTGAATCCTAAATTAGCAAAAAGAGCAGGGTTACTCCATGATATTGGTAAAGTCCCAGATACAGAGACGGAAGTACCACATGCTATTCTTGGAATGCAATGGGCAGAAAAATATGGTGAAAAAAAGGAAGTTTGTAATGCTATAGGTGCTCACCATGATGAAGTAGAGATGACATCGTTAATATCTCCAATCGTTCAGGTGTGTGATGCAATTAGTGGTGCTAGACCAGGTGCTAGACGTCAGGTATTGGATTCTTATATACAAAGGTTGAAAGATTTAGAAGGGATTGCTTTTGGTTTTGATGGAGTCAAAAAAGCTTATGCAATTCAGGCGGGTAGAGAGCTTCGTGTAATTGTAGAAAGTGAAAAAGTAAATGATGAAAAAGCAGCTAGCCTTTCTTTTGAGATTTCTCAAAAAGTGCAAACAGATATGACGTATCCTGGTCAAGTTAAGGTGACTGTAATACGAGAAACAAGAGCAGTAAATATTGCTAAATAATATTTTATTTATCTTATACAGTAAAGCGATAGTGCCTAAGGGTGGTATCGCTTTGTTGTTTTGTCAATTTTATTATGAAAATTTGAGTGTTAATACATTTAAAATTTGATAATTGAACAAATCTTACTCTGTTTTTTGATTTAGCTAAATCTTAAGTTGAATAACTCAAACTTTACTTACGGATGGAGTTAAAAAATCTATTGGATATTTAGTGATGATAGCGGTTGCTCCAGATGTTATTTGTTATAGGATTAATCTCTATATTTTTTGATCATATCATCTTTCCATTTCAGGGCTAATTCTAGGGTGTCAAATTGTTTAAATTCTTTATTAAAAAAAGTTTTTTCAAGCTTTATTTGTATTTTTTGTTTAGGATCTTCAGATACTACAGCAAAACCAACCATATTAGAGATTTTAGCTGTTTCTAGATATATGGTTGGGTCTACAGCATAAGAATTAATGCGGTGTGTGATATAAACAAAGGGTATGTTTTTATAATGTTTTTCTACTATTTGTAATAAAACATCATTGTGTTCTGGTGAGACCGTAATTCCTTCTTTCATTACTGCCTTTACATAATCTTCATGTATTTCTATATAACAAAAATAAAAATTATACGAAGTGATCATTGGATGTTTGTCAGGTTTTAAAAACGTTTCAAGTATAAAAATACGATGAAAATAGAACTTTTTTCTTGTTTTGGTTATAGTATAACATATGAAAAGACATGGAGCTGTTAAGAGGCTTAAAATGTCTTGTGATAATTCTGGTAATTAGATTCTTATTAGTTGGTATGATTAGTATTGTTGTACGTAAAATGTTTTTAATAAAGAATTCTGTCTAGTGATTATAAAAAAGACTGTTATTTTAAAATAACAGTCTTTTTTATAATTGTTCTATTTTAAGGATTTAGGATTCTGTAGATTCTTCAGCTTTTTTAATAGTGATTGTCAATTCACCAGAATCATCGTCCATATCCATGAATATACTATCTCCTTCTCTGAGTTGAGAATTTATGATCTCTTCTGCTAAGGCATCTTCTATATATTTTTGGATAGCTCTTTTTAAAGGTCTTGCTCCATATTGTCTGTCAAATCCTTTTTCGGTAATGTAATCCTTAGCTTTTTCGCTTAAAGATAGGTCATATCCAAGATCTTTAATTCGCCCGTATAGTTTATCAAGTTCAATATCTATGATTTTATGGATATCTTCTCGTTCTAATGCGTTAAATACAACGACATCATCTACTCGGTTTAGAAACTCAGGAGCAAATGCCTTTTTCAATGCATTTTCTATTACTCCCTTGGCATAATCATCTGCCTGAGTTTTTTTTGCAGAAGTTCCGAAACCAACTCCTTGTCCAAAATCTTTCAGTTTACGTGCCCCTATGTTAGAGGTCATGATAATGATAGCGTTTCTAAAATCAATTTTACGTCCTAGGCTATCAGTAAGATATCCATCATCTAGTACTTGAAGCATCATATTGAAGACATCAGGGTGTGCTTTTTCAATTTCATCTAGTAAGACAACAGCATATGGTTTTCTTCTTACTTTTTCAGTAAGCTGCCCGCCTTCTTCATAACCAACATATCCGGGAGGAGCTCCAATAAGTCTTGAAACTGCAAATTTCTCCATATATTCACTCATGTCGATACGAATAAGAGTGTCTTCACTATCAAAAAGCTCTCTAGCTAATACTTTGGCTAATTGTGTTTTACCAACTCCGGTTTGTCCTAAGAATATAAATGATCCAATAGGTTTGTTGGGGTCCTTAAGTCCGGCACGGTTACGTTGTATCGCCTTTACAACTTTGGTTACTGCTTCATCCTGACCAATAACTTTACCCATAATTAGATTAGGTAATTCTGCTAGTTTATTACTTTCAGTTTGTGCAATACGATTGACAGGAATCCCTGTCATCATAGAAACTACATCTGCTACATTTTCTTCATCAACAGTTTCTTTATGTAACTTAGATTCTTTTTCCCATTGTTCTTGTGCTACACCTAGTTCTTTCTCAAGATTCTTTTCATCATCTCTAAGCTTAGCAGCTTCTTCGTATTTTTGTTTCTTGACTACACTATTTTTGAGTTCTCTTACTTCTTCAAGTTTTTTCTCAAGATCAAGTACTTTTTTTGGAACATCAATATTGGTAATGTGTACTCTAGAGCCTGCTTCATCTAAGGCATCAATAGCTTTATCTGGTAAAAAACGATCTGTCATGTATCTGTTGGTTAGTTTTACGCAAGCTTCGATAGCTTCTTTAGTATAACTAACATTATGATGTTCTTCATATTTTTCTTTAATATTATTAAGAATTTCTATAGTTTCCTCAATATTTGTAGGTTCTACAATTACTTTCTGAAAACGTCTTTCTAAAGCACCATCTTTTTCTATATATTGACGATATTCATCTAAAGTTGTAGCTCCAATACATTGGATTTCCCCTCTTGCTAAAGCTGGTTTAAACATATTTGAAGCATCTAAGCTTCCTGTAGCACCACCAGCACCAACAATTGTGTGAATTTCATCTATGAAAAGAATAATATCATCGTTCTTTTCTAGTTCATTCATTACTGCTTTCATTCGTTCTTCGAATTGTCCACGATATTTGGTTCCTGCAACTAAGCTTGCCAGGTCTAGAGTGACCACTCTTTTGTCAAATAGGATTCTAGAAACTTTTCGTTGAACAATTCTTAGAGCAAGTCCTTCTGCAATGGCAGATTTACCAACTCCAGGCTCTCCTATAAGTAGAGGGTTGTTCTTTTTACGTCTACTCAATATTTGAGATACACGCTCTATTTCCTTAGATCGTCCTACTACTGGGTCGAGTTTTCCTTCTTCTGCCATTGCTGTTAAATCACGGCCAAAGTTGTCTAAAACAGGAGTTTTAGATTTTTTTCCAGCTTTACTTCCTCCAGAAGGAGAGTTAAAAGGATTTTCTTTGGATGAATCTCCTGTTAAATCATCATCATCTTCAGAGAAAGATTCTGCTTTTGGGTTGTCTATATATTCTTCTTCGTTAGCAATCATAAACTTAAATTGGTCTTTAACATTATCGTAATCTACTTTTAAACGATTTAAAAGCTTTGTAGTTGGGTCGTTTTCATTTCGTAGGATGCATAACAAGAGATGGGCTGTATTGATAGAAGAGCTTTGAAATAGTTTAGCTTCCAAAAAAGTAGTTTTTAATGCTCTTTCTGCTTGCCTGGTTAAATGTAAATTTTTTTTCTCGTTTGAGGCGACAGCTATATTAGGATTTGCCGGACTAAGGATTTCAACCTTTCTTCTTAAATTGGTTAAATCGATATCTAATGCATCCAGAATATTAATAGCTTTACCACTTCCGTCACGTAACAACCCTAGCATAAGGTGTTCGGTGCCAATAAAGTCGTGCCCTAATCTAAGAGCTTCTTCTTTACTGTATGCAATAACATCCTTAACTCTGGGCGAAAAATTATCATCCATAAAATTATTCTCTTTCTTTATAACTAAAATAGTAATTTTTAGAATTATATTGACAAAAACTATTCCTTTTAATCGATCATTAACATATATATAATGATAATAGGATATTTTGTCATGCAATTTCAGGCTTTAAAAAACACTAGCTCTGAGATAGTGTGTTTTAAGGCTTTTTTGCTTTTAATGGTAAATAGACAAAAAATGCTTTAATAATCAAAACCTATGATCGCAGACTTATTAACCATCTATATCCTTACTATTGTTAATAAATTACGTATATTAGATAGGTAATTGGCTGTTAAAGCTGTCTTAATTTACTTAAATTAGCGCGTTTAATTAATCAATTTTAGAATAAAATAATTTTTTATGGCTGATGGAGAAAAGCTAATACCTATCAATATAGAAGATGAGATGAAATCTGCTTACATTGATTATTCAATGTCTGTTATAGTATCTCGTGCACTTCCTGATGTTAGGGATGGCCTTAAGCCCGTACATAGACGTGTTTTATACGGTATGTATGAACTGGGTGTTAAAGCAAGTAGTGCCCACAAGAAATCTGCAAGAATTGTAGGTGAGGTTCTTGGTAAATATCACCCACATGGGGATACGTCTGTATATGATACGATGGTTCGTATGGCGCAGGAATGGAGTTTGAGGTATATGCTAGTTGATGGTCAGGGTAACTTTGGTTCTGTTGATGGAGATAGTCCTGCGGCTATGCGTTATACAGAAGCAAGAATGCGTAAGATATCTGAAGACATGTTGGCAGATATCGAAAAAGATACTGTAGATCATACATTTAATTTTGATGACACGTTACAAGAACCAACAGTTCTACCAACGAGAGTCCCAGGATTATTAATAAATGGAGCTTCAGGAATTGCAGTAGGTATGGCAACAAATATGCCCCCTCATAATTTAAGTGAGGTTGTTGATGGTACAGTTGCGTATATTGAGAATAACGATATCGAAATTGATGAATTAATACAGTATATTAAAGCCCCGGATTTTCCTACAGGAGGAACAATCTATGGTTATGATGGTGTTAGGGAGGCTTTTAAAACTGGTAGAGGAAGAGTCGTTATACGAGCTAAAGCAAGTTTTGAAGAAGTAAACGGTAGAGAAAGTATAATTGTTACCGAGATCCCTTATCAAGTGAATAAGGCAGATATGATTAAAAAAACTGCTGACCTTGTTAATGATAAGAAGATTGAAGGGATTTCTACAATACGTGATGAGTCTGATAGAAACGGTATGCGTATCGTATATGTTCTTAAACGTGATGCAATACCTAATATAGTACTAAATCTTTTATATAAATATACAGCCTTACAATCTTCGTTTAGTGTAAATAATATTGCACTGGTTAACGGAAGACCACAGTTGTTGAATGTAAAAGAAATGATTCATTATTTTGTTGAACACAGACATGAAGTAGTTGTTCGTCGTACAAAATATGAATTGAAAAAAGCAGAAGAAAGAGCTCATATACTTGAAGGTTTAATCATAGCTTCTGATAATATTGATGAAGTGATTGCTTTAATTCGTTCTTCCGCAAATGCAGATGAGGCACGCGAAAAATTAATAAAGCGCTTCAAACTTTCTGAAATACAGGCCAAAGCAATCGTAGAGATGCGTTTGCGTCAATTAACCGGTCTTGAGCAAGATAAACTACGTGCGGAGTATGATGAGTTGATGAAGACTATCGATGACCTTAAGGATATTTTGGAAAAGAAGGAGCGTAGAATGCAAATTATTAAGGACGAGCTAGCAGAAGTAAAGGAAAAATATGGTGATGAGCGTCGTTCTCAAATAGAATATGCAGGAGGAGATTTGAGTATCGAGGATATGATTCCTGATGAAAAAGTTGTTATTACAATTTCGCATGCAGGATATATTAAAAGAACTTCTCTTAATGAATATAAGAAACAAAATAGAGGAGGAGTTGGACAAAAAGGAAGCACAACGCGTAATGAAGATTTTCTTGAACATTTATTTGTAGGAACCAATCATCAGTACATGTTGTTCTTTACTCAGAAAGGAAAATGTTTCTGGATGAGAGTATATGAGATTCCAGAAGGAAGTAAAACTTCTAAAGGAAGAGCTATTCAGAATCTAATTAATATACATAGTGATGATAAAGTGAAAGCCTTTATCTGTACTCAGGATCTTAAAGATGAAGAGTATATCAATTCGCATTATGTAATTATGGCAACGAAAAAAGGTCAGGTCAAAAAGACATCGTTAGAACAATACTCCAGACCAAGAACAAATGGTATTAATGCAATTACTATAAAAGATAATGACGAGCTTCTCGAAGCTAGGTTAACTGATGGTAAAAGCCAGGTAATGCTAGCAGTAAAATCAGGTAAAGCAATACGATTTGAAGAAGAAAAAACCAGACCGATGGGACGTGGAGCCTCAGGAGTAAGAGGAATCAGGCTTGCAGATGATAAAGATGAAGTAATAGGTATGGTAGCTGTTAACGAAATGGAAAGTAATATCTTAGTAGTTTCAGAAAACGGTTATGGAAAACGTTCTAAGTTAGAAGATTATAGAATAACGAATAGAGGAGGTAAAGGAGTTAAAACCATTTCTGTAACGGATAAAACAGGAAGTTTGGTGGCAATTAAGAACGTTACCGACTTAGATGATCTTATGATTATAAATAAATCAGGGATCGCTATTCGACTAGCAGTGGAAGATTTACGTGTGATGGGACGAGCAACACAAGGAGTGCGTCTTATTAATTTAAAAGGTAAAGACTCTATTGCTGCAGTAGCAAAAGTTATGCACGATGAAGATGATATTGATCAGGACGAAGATATGGAGGGTGTTGATCCTTCTGTGACTGATACTGATAATGCTTCAGATGGCACGAATATTGATAGTGAAACAAAACAATAATTAAATCCCATTTTAAAAAACTCAAGTAATGAAGACTAAATTTATCGTAGTACTATTCCTAGCTATTGGTGCTTTTGGATTTGCTCAAAAGAAAATTACACCTAAACCGGCATTAAAAGCTGCTGCCAAAGCCTTAAAATCTGGTAATATGGATGTGGCTGCAGAAGCATTACAAGCTGCAGAAGGACAGTTAGACGCTGCTGATGAAAAAATGAAAGCACAGTATTATTTTTTTAAAGGTCAGGTTGTAGCTTCTACTGCAGGTGAATCTATAGATAAAATCGAAAGTGCAGCAAATGCTTATAATAAAACAATAGAAATTGAAAAAGCAGCAGGAGGATCTAAATATACTGCAGATGCTACTCAAAAATTACAATTATTACGTCAGTCTTTAATTGAAAATGCAATTAAAGATCAGAATGCAAAAAACTATAAAGCAGCATCAGAAAAATTGTATTTAGGGTATACAACTAATAAAGCTGATACAACATACCTATATTATGCAGCAGGTAATGCTGTTAATGATAAAGACTATGATACTGCTCTAAAATATTATAAGGAATTAAAAGACCTTGGTTTTAGCGGAATAAAAAAGGAGTTTGTTGCAACTAATAAAGAAACTGGTAAAGTTGATGCTTTTCAATCAAAGCAAGTAAGAGATATTTCTGTAAAAACTGGAGAATATATTAAACCAGAAATTAAAACATCTGACTCCAAAAAAGGGGAGATTGCTAAAAATATTGCTTTGATTTATATGAGTCAAGGAAAAGATGAAGAGGCAATAGCTGCTATTGAAGATGCTAAAAAAGAAAATCCTGGGGATTCTGCATTAATGCAGGCAGAAGCTGATGTATATTATAAGTTAGGAAATATTGCTAAGTATAAAGAAATTATGGAACAGATCGTATCTAACGATCCTGAAAATCCGGATTTACTATATAATTTAGGAGTTAGTGCATCTCGTCTTGGTGATAATGACCAAGCAATGGGGTATTATAAGAAGGCTTTAGAATTAAAGCCTGATTACACTGCTGCTCAAATCAATATCGCTTCTATAATTTTAAGTGGAGAAACTAAGATTGTAGATGAAATGAATGGATTGGGAACATCTTCAAAAGATAATAAAAGATATGATGAACTTACAAAAAAGAGATCAGAATTATATAAATCAGCTGTCCCTTACCTTGAAGGGGCTCTAAAAAGTAATCCTGATAATGTAGAAGCTATTCGTACTTTAATGAATATATTTTATCAGTTGGATGATCCTAAAGCTGGTGAAATGAAAGATAAACTTAAAGCTTTAGAAGGAGGTAACTAATAGTAGAGCTTTTCAATAGATCATAAAAAAACCGGAATATATATTCCGGTTTTTTTATGATCTTATTTATAGTGTCCTAGATTGAATATTGTTATTTATCTAAGTTCGGCCCCTAATTTATTTTCAAAATTATACTGTAACTTGTTCATAATCTTATCGATTTGTTTATCGGTAAGTGTTTTATTATCGTCTTGCAAAATGAAGCTTACAGCATACGATTTTTTCCCTTTTGGTAGATTTTTACCTTGGTACACATCAAATAAATTTACATCTTTTAAAATTTGTTTTTCAGTTTGCTTGGCAATAGTGTGAATTTCTTCAAACTTTATAGAATCGTCCAGTAGTAAAGCAAAATCACGACGTACTTCGGGAAACTTTGGAATATCTGTATACTTTATTTTATTGTGTCTTACATATTCTAAGATAACATCCCAATTAAAATCAGCATACAATACTTCCTGAGAAATAGAAAAATGTTTAAGCACGGGCTTCTTTAGGATTCCAAAATCTACTAATCTGGATTTACCAATACTCAAAGAAAGACCTTCTGCAAAAACGTCATTCTTTACAGGAGATGTTTTCAATCTTGTTATTCCCAAACGCTCTAAAACAGAGAGTATGATTCCTTTTAGGTAAAAGAAATCACTTGTTTGCGAATTCGTGGTCCAGGTTTCTTTGGATCTATCTCCAGAAATAATAATACTTAGATGTTTATTTTCTGTTCTTTTATCCTCATAATTATGATACGTTTTTCCAAACTCAAATAATTTAAGATCTGATCGTTTTCTATTGCTGTTATACGATACTGCCTCTAGGCCCGAAAATAACATAGATTGCCTCATTACTGCCAAATCATTACTAAGTGGATTTAGCATTTCTACATTATTTTCATTTTTAAGTTGCTCACTCAAGGCGATATAGTCTGGAGAAGTAAGAGAGTTAGCTAACATCTCACTAAACCCTTGACCAACGAGTTGGTTTGATATGGTATTTTGTACATTATGATCAGAGAACTTATCAATATTTGATATAGAAGCATTTAATTTTTGAGTAAAACCAATAGTATTATACCCATATACTCTAAGAATTTCTTCTATTACATCAACTTCTCTTTGTACATCATTTCTATAAGCAGGAATGGTAAGACCTATTCCTGTTTCAGTTACACTGTTGATTTTAATATCTAATGAAGTGAGAATTCTTTTAATCGTTTCTCGAGGCACTTCTTCACCAATTAATTTTGTCGTATTTTCAAAAGATAAAATCACCTGAAAATCTTCAATCTTTTTAGGATATAGATCCATAATTTCGCTAGAAATATTTCCCCCTGCAAGTTCTTGTATTAATAGGGCGGCTCTTTTCAGCGCATATTCGGTAATATTTGGATCAATACCTCTTTCAAACCTAAAAGAGGCATCGGTATTTAATCCATGTCGTTTTGCTGTTTTACGAATACTAATTGGATTAAAATAAGCACTTTCTAAGAAAATGGAGGTTGTTCTTTCTGTAACACCAGAATTTGTTCCACCAAATACACCAGCAATGCAAAGAGGTTTTACAGCATCACAAATCATAAGATCTTCCTGGTGCAATTCTCTTTCTACTTCATCCAGAGTTGTAAACTTGGTACCGGCATCAACAGTTTTTACTTCGATTTTATTCCCCTCTATATAATGTGCATCAAATGCATGTAAGGGTTGTCCTAACTCGTGCAAAACATAATTAGTAACATCTACGACATTATTTTTTGGAGCAATTCCTATCGCTTTCAATCTATGTTGTAACCATGCAGGAGACTCACTTACTTTAATATCAGAAATTGTTACACCACAATATCTAGGTGCGAGTTCAGTATTTTTGACTTCGATGTCAATTTTATTTAACCTGTTTTCTACTCTAAAATTGCTTACAGATGGAGTGATAAGTTCTAAATTAAGATCCTTTTGTAATAATCCAGCTTTAAGATCACGTGCAGTACCCCAATGACTCATTGCATCCGCACGATTAGGAGTTAATCCAATTTCGAATACAGAATCATTTTCAATATCAAATATGTCTGCAGCTTTAGTTCCCACAGTGATGTCTGTACTTAAAACCATAATTCCATCATGACTTTTCCCTAAGCCTAATTCATCCTCGGCACAGATCATACCATGACTTTCTTCTCCTCTTATTTTTCCTTTTTTTATGACCCATTCTTCACCTTTATCATTATAAAGTTTTGTGCCAATAGTTGCAACAGGAACTTTTTGTCCTGCAGCAACATTAGGAGCGCCACAAACAATCTGAACTGGTTCACCTCTTCCTAAATCCACTTTGGTGATTTTAAGCTTATCTGCATTTGGATGTTTTTCGCAATTAAGAACTTGCCCTACTATTACACCTTCTAGTCCTCCTTTTACACTTTGATAGGATTCTATTCCTTCTACTTCTAATCCCAGGTCGGTAAGGAGTTCTCCGGTTTTTTCTGCATCCCAATCAATATTAATAAATTGCTTCAGCCAGTTATATGAAATCTTCATTTGTGATGTTTCTAAATTCAGTGGGTAAAGATAGTATATTGGGTAGAGGATACAAATAGTTCCTATGGTATATCTGTCAAATAAATTATAGTATATTTAGCGAGATATTATTCTAATCAAATTTAATGTTATGAAAACAGGAATTAAGCTATTTACTATTGTTTTTCTTTTCGGAATAATTTCTTGTAAGAAAGAAAAACCATCTGATTTGATTGATTTTAAAAGTGGCCCCTGGAAAGCAACTTTAGAAGTTCAGGATGATAAAAAACTTCCTTTTTTGATTGAAGTAATGGAGGATCAGACATTAAGAATTTTTAATGCCGAAGAAACAATTGATGTTGATGAAGTCATAATTAATAAAGATTCTATATTAATTAAGTTTCCCGTTTTTGAAGGATATATAGCCGGTCGATTTATAGATTCGATGACGATCTCTGGAAGTTTTATTAAAAATAGTCTGGATAGAGTAGTGCCTTTTACAGCAAAATATGGAGAACAGGATCGATTTGAAATCGTTTCAAAACCAAATCATGATATTACAGGGAATTGGGAGACCGTTTTTAGTAAAGACAATGAAGAAGATAGGTATATTGCAAAAGGGACTTTTAAACAGAATGGAAATGTAGTTACGGGTACATTTAGAACAACTACAGGAGATTATCGTTATTTAGAAGGTGTTTTAAATAATGATCAATTACAATTATCAACTTTTGATGGAGCTCACGCTTTCTTATTTAATGCAAAGGTTACAGATAGTTCATTAAATGGATACTTTTATTCTGGTAATCACTGGAAAGAACCTTTTGTAGCTAAAAGAAATGAGAACTTTAAATTACCTTCTGAAGATTCACTAACTTTTCTGAAAGAAGGATATGATACATTAAAATTTACTTTCCCTGATGTTGAAGGGAATCAAATTTCACTTACAGATGAACGGTTTAAAGATAAAGTGGTAATTGTACAAATTATGGGAACCTGGTGCCCTAATTGTATGGATGAAACCAAATATTATGTAGCGTATCAGAATAAGAATAAAAACAATGGAGCCGAATTTGTTGCATTAGCTTTTGAATATGCAAAGACCGAAGAAAAAGCATTTAAATCTATAAAACGATTGCAGCAAAAATTAAAAGTTACATACCCTATTCTTTTAGCTCAATATGGAACTTCAGATAAACAGAAAGCACAAGAAAAACTACCGATGCTAAATCATGTACTGTCATATCCAACTACTATTTTTATTGATAAAAAAGGACAAGTACGTAAAATACATACAGGTTTCAATGGGCCAGCTACAGGTCAAAAATATGTAGATTTTAAAAAGGATTTTGAAGATTTTGTTAATCAGCTGTTAAAGGAATAGAGAGGTTTAACAATCAATTATGACTTTATTTTTGAGTTTAACACTACCGTAACATTAGGATTGAGATATACCTCTTACATTGTTTAGGTCAGAAATTAGATTTCTCTAAGTGATAATAATTAATCAAAAAAAAGTCATGAAACAATTCAACTTAATTACAACTTGTATTGTGAGCACAATGATGTTGCTCTCAATTCAAACAAATGCGCAACTTACAACACCAGAAGGAAGCCAGCGTGGCCAGGTAATGCAACGTGTAGGAACTACCAATATCACCATTGATTATGGAAGACCAAGTGTAAAAGATCGTGAAATCTGGGGGAAACTAGTTCCTTATGGATATAATAACTTGGGTTTTGGAACATCTACAGCAGCTCCCTGGAGAGCAGGAGCTAACAGCAATTCGACAATAGCGTTTACTCACGATGTAAAAATCGAAGGAAAAGATATTAAGGCAGGCACTTATGGCCTTCATATTGCACTAAAAGAAGATGGTGGTGCTACTGTTATATTTTCTAACAATTCTACATCCTGGGGAAGTTATTTCTATGATGAAAAAGAAGATGCTTTGCGAGTAGATGTTAAGACCAAAGAAGCAGCACATACCGAAATGCTAACTTTTTTATTCCCTAAAGTTGAAGCTAATAGTGCAGTAGCAACATTAAGATGGGAGAAAAAAGAGATCCCTTTTAAGATAGAAGTTGATGTTAAAAATGTGGTAATGAAAGACATTAAAAATGATCTTCGTAATTCTGCAGGTTTCACACAGTCAAACTGGGATAGTGCTGCAAATTATGCATTTAATGCAGGTGAATTAGATCAAGCATTAGAGTGGGTTGATGCATCTATATCTGGTAGTTTTTTTAGTAAAGAGACTTTTGCGAATTTATCTCTGAAGTCACAGATTTTGTCTAAACAAGGAAAAACAAGTGAAGCTATGAATTTTGTAGATAAAGCAGCCAAACTAGGAAGTACTTCGCAGATTTTTAGGTTAGGAACAGGTTTAATAAGCTCAGGGCAAAAGGATAAAGCACTTGTTATTTTAAAGGATAACGTAAAGAATAGTAAAGGTGCATGGCCATCAAATTATGGATTGGCAAAAGCATATTCGGCAACTGGGGATTATAAAAATGCTATAAAAGCAATAAATACATCATTGGGTAATGCTCCCGATCGATTTAAAGGAAGGCTTAATGGTGATTTAGAAAAACTTAAAAAAGGTCAGGATATAAATTAAGGGATTCTGTAACAATAATAAAAAGACCGTCTAATACAATATTAGACGGTCTTCATGTTTTTCATATATTACTTAATCGGTCAATTTCCGCATTATCCATTCAATAGGACCGTATTTTGTATGTTTTTTACTAATCACTGAAAAAATAAGACACACAATAATAAATAATAAGGCGTATAAAAATGAAAAATCTACTGTAAACTCTCCCATTTTTATGGGACTAACTAGTTCTATAACTCCCATTCCTATTATAACATGCGCAATATAAAACGTTAAGGCAAGTTGCCCGGTGCTTTTTAAAGTATGTATGAAAGTAGTATTTTCATATTTCTTTGAAATTAGAATACAAGATGAAATAAGAAATATAGCTAAACTACTCCCAGAAATCATATATAAAGGTAATGGTGGCATAGGATCTGTTCCAAGAATTGGAGTTAATTCTGTAATCATTTCCTGGTTTCCCATAGAAAAGAATAAAATAGAAAAATAAGATAATATTTGTACGGTTATAAATATGGTAAGACTACCCCATAATGCTTTTATAACGATTGTAGTGTTGCTTAATTCCATTTTGCCGAACCACATCCCAATAATCATAAATGCACTCCATGGAATAACAGGGTGGAAACCATTAAAAAAAAGGTTTTTAAAAAAACCTTTTACAGTCCATAAATTTGTATAAGTCATTTTTATATAGTCCCATCCATTATCATAATCCCATAATATCATAAGTATAGGGTATAATATGATCATTCCTATAGCGATAGATAATAGTGTTTTTGGATTACTTTTTATTAAGAATATTGCAAGTAATATATATATCCCGTAAAAGTGTAAAATATCTGCTTGCCATATTGTAGAATAGGATATACCTATTAAGAAAAGAAATAGAGCTCTTTTGAGAAGTTTGTATTTATTTCGGTTTAGTTCATCTGCATTATTACGATGTAATGCACCTTTTGTCATTAATGAAATCCCTACACCCGCCAGAACAACAAAGGTTGCAGCTGCTTTACCATCTAATATTCCTAAAATAGTATTTAAGAATGGGGTACCATGATTTCCAAATGCCATTTTAAAATTAACGATAATCATTCCAAAGATTGCCAATGCTCGCGCTACATCAATTCCAATAATTCTTTTTTGCATAGCACTCTTTTTTTTAAGAACAAATATCGATGAGTAGATTAAAAGCCTTGTTGTTCAATACAGACAATTAGTGCTTTACAGGAATATAAATCTCGGTAAGGAGTTCCTTTTCTGGGGTATCAGCTTCATCATTAAGATAAAACTCTAAAGTAGGTTTGTCTTCAAACTCTAATTGTACTTCGGTTATCCAGTACCCATAGATTAAATTGTAAGTATCTGAAGTGCTCTCATGACTACCTTTATGTATAAATTTGGCATATTTTTGTTGAGCTATGTGTTTCGTTTTAAATAACCCTTTTAAAGGAAAATCTATTTCCTTTTCTAAAACAATCCCAGCATTATACCGACAATGTAAAGTGTCTGTGATTTCATCATCATCTAATATTTCTCCTAATATAATTGTTTCTTCCTTTAATAGATCGTGTTTTGATGCGTATGAAATTAATTGTTTCCAGGTTTTTTCTATACCACTAATATTTTCATAAGATCCTTGATAGGTTAGATATAAAATATCAAAATCAGGAATTTCTTCAAGCTCATAATTAAGAACTTGCTCCTGAGTGTTTTCTAATGAGAAAATGGCTTTTTGGGTAATGTGTTGTTTAATTTTGTTCGAATTTCGAAAAGAGGAAGGAGAACAATTAAACTGTTTTTTAAAGGCTTTACTAAAAGCAGCAATGTCACTATATCCAATTTCATATGCGATATCAGAGATATTCTCAGATGAAAATTTTAGATACTCTGCAGCCTTTTCTAATTTTATTCTTTTTATATATTGACCTATAGTCTCGTGATGTAGTGCAAGAAATATTCTGTTTATATTTCGATAAGAATAAAACGATATGTCTTCGATATCTTTTTTACTGATCTCATTTTTAAATTTTTCTTCTATAAAGAGAATCAGTTTTTTATAACGTTCCAGTTGCGTTGGATTTTCCATGTTTTATCATTTTATAGGAAAGGTACTACGAAATAGTAGTTTTAAAGTTGTCTTTTTAGGACAATTAGGGATGTTACTCATGCAATAAAACAAGAATTTTAAACCCATATAGTGGTCATGTTTTTTTGTCTTAACAGGACAAACGACATACTATTCATGCTTACTAATTTTGATTAAAATTAAAAAGTAAGACATGAACAACAAAATAAGAATAACAATTTTTGTAGTAGTACTATTCACTTTTTCGGTTTATAATGTCAATGCACAAACCGTAGATAAGGATGATCTTATAAAAAAATGGTATTTGGATACTTATAAGATTGGAGTTGAGAAATACCCACCATCCAAAAAAGAAAAAAATGACTATATCCTTTTTAAAAAGGATATGACCTTTATCTCTATGTCTGAAGGAAAAAAGGAGAGTGGTGTTTGGATGTTAAATACCAATGGAAACTATATAATGATGACTGATGATAAAAGAGAAAAGGTAAAGGCATACATCCGTACTTTAACACCTGAGGTTTTAGCGTTGTGTTTTGATATTAAGGAGATTAGGGAGGTAGAAATTTGTTATAAATCAAATTTATAATGAAACATATCTGGAGTGTATCAATGTTTTTCTTGTCTTCTATAGTATTGTCTCAGGAAAGCATAGCCTTAAAAACAATTCCTTTTCATACAGAAAATTTATCGATACATATAGAACAGGTTTTTGATGTCAGAAAAGAAAAAAATTTGGGACTAGGGACTAATAGACTTGGAGAAAAAGTCATTTTTCAGTTACACCCAAATGCACCAAGGGCTATTCTGGATTTTATGAAAACTTCTTTTTTGCATACTAAGGATACAAAACCAATATATATAAAAGTTGAGAATTTAGAAATTCAACAATCTCAGAGTAGTGTAAGTCATATAACGACCAGGGTGTATATAGACTTGGTATTTTATGAAAAAGAAAATGATAAACTGAAAGAACTTCATGCTGTACGGCATTATGAAGAAGAAACTTTTTCTATATCTGATGAATCAAAAATATTTGAAACCTATGAAAAAAGAATCAGAGCTGCATTAGAATATTGTACCCTAAGTTTTATGAATCATTATAAAAAAAGGAACAGACCAGAATCTACATCAAGAGGTATACAAACAAACGTAGAAGATATTTTTTATGAGAAATCTAAATCCAAACATCCAGAACGATTAGGGAAATGGTTTAACATGTTGATATATAAAAAAATATACAGCAAGCATAAGGAAGGGTGGAAGATAAGTTATATAGGATTTGCAGATAGTGATAAAAAATTCATCATACCTTTTGTAATATCTTATGACAGATACAGTATAAAACGAAGTTCACTACTTAATAAAAACTACACATCTGTAGATGCCTTTAGTATTGGAGGTGGTTTTGACGGGTATTTAAAAATAATGCCAGGAATATATGCCAATATAAGTTTAGAAGTGCCTTTAGGGCTTGAAATCGCAAAAAAAACAAACAACAAAAAACAACACAATTTCCTTATCGGAATAAGTTCGAGACAAGGGTTGAAAATTATCCCATGGAAAGATTATGGTATCGTCATTGGAGCTGGTGTGTTTCAGCAAATACAAACTTCTAAGGTATATACCAGAAACTTTGGATTTGAGCTCGAACTTGGAGTTAATTTTTAATCTGAAAACTGATTTCAGAACAGTAATGTATTCAATTTAAACAAACAAATAAATCAAAATGAAGAAAACAATTAGATTAATGTTATGCACAGTGTTATTGGGGATAATAACTATAAGTGCACAGGAAAAACAAAAAGGGATAGAATTCGGAATTAAAGCTGGGGCTAATCTAACCGAATTTAGGAATGCATCTTCTAATTTTAAAATAGGGATAATGGGAGGAGTCTTTTCTCAATATAGGTTATCCGAAAAATTGGCAATTAGATCCGAAATACTTTATTCTGCCCAAGGAGCAAAATCAAAGATTAGTTCTGGTAAAATTAAATTAAATTATATCAATGTATTACCGGCAATGATCAAATTCTATCCAATTAAAAAATTAAACCTTGAAGCAGGACCTCATGTAGGATATTTGTTAAGTGGTAAAGGAGCAGGTTTTGTAAAGAGTAATTTTAAGAAAATCGATTACGGAGTAGCTTTGGGTATAGGATACTCACTAACTGATAATTTAGAAGTTGGAATTAGATATAATCTGGGGTTAGTTGATATCACTAAAGTGAGTACTACATCATTTAAAAATTCAGTGTTTCAAGCTGGTTTAGCTTATAAATTATGACATTTATAATGATTGTATTGATCAAATTAGCAGTAGAATATATTATATCATTTATGGTATAAAGAATTTAAAAACAAAAAAGACATGAATTAAGATGTCAAAAAGTTATATGATATGATAAAAGGTTTAGCGTAATTCTAAACCTTTTTTGCTGAAATGGAAATTGAATTGTTAATATTGTATGACTATGATAGAAAGAAGTTTTATTATACATTGATCTTATGTTAAATTACGGTATTAGCGTATCTTTGCACTAACCAAATTGTTATACATGAGTAAAGCCGTTTATATTGCTACTATAGAACCTAATAGTGGTAAATCTATTGTTGTTTTAGGTATGATGCGTATGCTTCTGGGTAAAGTAGCCAGAGTAGGGTATTTTAGACCAATTATTGACGACCCTAAAGAAGGAGAAGTTGATAACCATATCAATACTGTAATATCGCATTTTGAGCTAGATATTAACTTCAAAAAAGCCTATGCGTATACAAGAAGTGAAGTGCTTCAAAAATACAATCAGGGTAAATCAGGAGAGATTATAGATGAGATTATAAGGAAGTACAAAAACCTTGAAGAAAGATTCGATTTTATACTAGTAGAAGGTACTGATTTTTCTGATGAAGGTAATATCATTGAGTTTGATATTAATGTCATTATTGCTAAAAACCTGGGTATCCCAGCTGTTATTGTTGCAAGTGGAATTGATAAGCAAAATGATGAAATTGTTAGTAATTTAAAACTGGCATATGATACTTTTAATAGTAAAGATGTAGAAGTTTTGGCTATGGTAGCAAATAAGGTTACCCAAAGTTGTGAAAAACAATTAGAAAGTAGTTTTGAAAAAAACTTTGGAAATACTGTCGACCGTATTATTATTCCAAAAGTCAATTCTCTAATTAATCCTACGATCAAAGAGATTGTAAATAAATTGGAAGGAAATGTATTGTTTGGGAAAGAATATCTTAATAACCAGGCTGGGAACTTTGGAGTGGGAGCAATGCAATTACGCAACTATCTTACTCATCTTAAGGATAACAGTCTTGTAATTACTCCGGGAGATCGTGCAGATATTATTTTAGGGGTATTGCAAGCAAATATTTCTAATAATTATCCGAAAATTTCTGGAATTATACTTACCGGAGGAATTATTCCCGAACCACCAATACTAAAATTAATAGAAGGTGTCTCTTTGTCTTTCCCTATTATATCAGTGCCTAGTGGTACATTTGCTATTACCAATGAAATAGGAGCAATTAAATCCAAAATTTATCTAGATAATTTACAAAAGATAAACACCTCAATTAGCATATTCGAAAAATATGTTAATGAAGATCAATTAGCAGATAAACTGATAACATTTAAGTCAGAAGGGTTAACCCCACGAATGTTTCAATATAATTTATTAAAGCGTGCTCTAAAACATAAAAAGCATATTGTTCTTCCAGAAGGATCAGATGAAAGAATATTAAGAGCTACCTCCAGACTGTTAGCTTCAGGAGTTGTAGATATTACTTTAATCGGAAGTGAAAAGAAAATAAAGAACAAAGCCACAAAGCTGGATATTCAAATAGATTTTGATAAAATACAGATTGTTTTACCCACAGAATCCCCTTATTATGACGATTATGTACAAACATTTTATGAGTTAAGAAAGCACAAAAATGTTAACCTGGATATGGCTAAAGATATGATGGCAGATGTGTCCTATTTTGGTACAATGATGATATATAAAGGTCACGCAGACGGAATGGTTTCGGGAGCGGTGCATACAACACAACATACAATTAGACCAGCTTTACAATTTATAAAGACCAAACCAGGAGTAAAAGTTGTTTCTTCTGTATTTTTTATGTGCTTAGAAGATCGAGTATCAGTTTTTGGTGATTGCGCAATTAATCCGAATCCTAATGCAGAACAATTGGCAGAAATAGCAATTTCTTCTTCAGAATCTGCAGCAGCGTTTGGGATTGAACCAAAAGTAGCAATGTTATCATATTCATCAGGAACCTCTGGTAAAGGAGAAGATGTAGAAATTGTTAGGGAAGCAACTGCTATTGTAAAAGAAAAACACCCTGATCTAAAAATTGAAGGGCCTATACAATATGATGCAGCAGTAGATTTAGAAGTGGGACAAAGTAAGTTACCAAATTCTGAAGTAGCGGGTCAAGCAAGTGTTTTGATATTTCCTGATTTAAATACGGGAAATAATACCTATAAAGCTATTCAACGAGAAACAGGAGCATTAGCCATTGGCCCAATGTTACAAGGGTTGAATAAACCTGTAAATGATTTAAGTAGAGGATGTACTGTTGATGATGTATACAATACTGTAATTATAACGGCAATTCAGGCTCAGGGATTATAAAACAAAGTGAAGAAATGCCTGATTTTATACTCTAAACTCTAAAAAAAATATGCAAATACTTGTACTAAACTCTGGAAGTTCATCTATAAAATTTCAATTATTTACTATGCCCGATGCAAAAGTGATTTGTTCAGGTCTAGTAGAACGGATAGGCCTAGAAAATGCTAAAATCTCCTATGCATCTGAGGTAAACAAAATTGAAAAAACGGTGAGTGTGAATACTCATAAAGATGGTTTGCAATTAATTGCCAGTTATTTGATGGATGATGAAGTAGGAGTGATTCGATCGGCATCAGAAATTCATAGTGTTGGTCATAGAGTGGTTCATGGAGGAAGTACGTTTGCAGAAACAGTTGAAATAACAGAAGAAGTAAAACAAAAAATCAAAAAACTTTCTGCGTTAGCACCATTACATAATCCTGCAAATTTGGAAGGAATTTTGGTTGCCGAAGAAATTTTTTCTGACGCACAACAAGTAGCCGTATTTGATACAGCTTTTCATCAAACCATTCCTGTAGAAGCTCATAAATATGCTATTCCGAATAAATTTTTGGATGAGCATAATATCAGAGTATATGGTTTTCACGGTACCAGTCATAAATACGTTTCAGAAAAAGCTACAGAATTTTTAGGAAAAGAAAAATCCAGAATTATTACAATCCACTTAGGAAATGGATGTAGTATGACTGCTGTTAAGGATGGTAAAAGTATTGATCATACTTTAGGATTTGCACCTATGAATGGCCTAATTATGGGAACTCGGTCTGGAGATATTGATCCTGCAGTGATCTTTTATATGGTTAATTCCTTAGGATATTCACTAAAAGAAGTGAATGATCTCTTACAAAAAGAAAGTGGAATGTTGGGATTAACAGGGTATAGCGATTTACGAGATATTGAATCTGAAGCGGAAAAAGGAAATAAAGACTGCCAGTTAGCGCTGCAAATGAATGCATATCGTATCAAAAAATTTATCGGAGCATATGCTTCGATTATGAACGGTTTGGATGCTATTGTATTTACTGCTGGAATAGGGGAGAACTCTGATAAGATTAGAGACTTGGTGTGTAAAGATCAAGAATTTTTTGGTATTCAATTAGATGAAGAAAAGAACAGTATTCGATCTAAAGAAATAAGAGATATAAGTTTAGCTTCTTCAAAAGTAAAAATATTAGTTATTCCTACTAATGAAGAATTAGAGATTGCTAAACAATCATTCAAATTATTAGCATAAAAGTAGTATAGAGAAGAAAACTACAGTATTATTGTCGTTCAGCAAATTCTTTAAATTGGCTGAGCCATTTTTCTGCTGGTTTTCGATACATACTCGGAAATAAAATTGCCATCAACTTTGGCATAATCCAGTTTATGCGAGTGTACTCGTATTCGAATTCATATTTTGTTTTTCTTTCACCTAATGAAATGAAATTACACTTCATAGTATTGTCCATGTGTTTATGGTGATAACTAGCTTCAAATGAATATGGTAGTTCATTTTTGGTTATTGTTTCAATCAATTCCATATCATGTTTTCCATGTTTGTAAAACATTTTAGAAATAGCACCAACTTTACCCTTTTCTCCACTAATCAATTCTTTTTTAATAAACCCATCTTGATATTCCTTAAGATTATCAGGGTTCGCAAACAGCTCTGCCACTTTATCTAAAGATTGATCAATCTCGATATAGCCTTTATGTTTCATATGAATTTAGTTTTAAATGGTTAAAAATTACATTCAGATTTCTTTTGCTTTAATTCATGATTTATGAGTTGACTTCAAGTTTCTTTTCTATTCGTTTGATGGTATTCCAGTTACGAGTTGTGATATGCTTACCAAAATATCGCTCTAGGACTTCCATTCCTTTTGGGGTCTTGGTTATAGAAAGGTCTAAAACACTTACTATAGTTTTATCGATCTTATCGATAATTTTGAAAGCGTTATTATCACTTGTCCATGGTAATTGTAAATCGGTTTCAACATCTTCATGTAAAAAGGAAACATATAATCGAATATCTTTTGTTATTAGTATGTCTCTGAATGGATCGCAATCCAATAAATGATACATCATTTCAGATTTTCTTATAATAGTTGGAATAGGAAAGCCAAAGGTTTTTTCTAAATGATCAGAAATCATTTTTTCAAGACTTTTTACATCATCTTTTGTTGTTTCAAATATTATATTTCCCGAATTAAGAATCGTAGTCACTTTTTCGAAATTCAGTTTTTCCATTTCTTTACGAAGTTCGGCCATGGGAACCTTGTGGTGACCACTCACATTAATTCCTCGTAGAAAAGCAACATATGTATTCATTTCTTTAATTTATACTGTTGATTCAAATTTATTTATTGGTATTGACGTATACAAATGAAGTTTGAAAATTAATACTGCTTATTATCTATTTGATGCGTTAGATTTAATGGCCTCTCCTAAATATCTCTTCATTTTTAACGTAAAGATAGAGAGTAGAATTTACATAAGGTATGTTGTTACTTATCTAACTATTCTAAACTACCATGACCTACCTAGTTTACAATTATCGCACCAGTTCCACAAAAAACTAATGCGAATGTTCCGGTACATTCTGCGATGTGTTTTTTCATTATATGAGTTTTGATTTCATAAAAAAAAGGGTAACATAAAGCTACCCTTTTGATATCATATTTTAACTATTAGATTGCATTTGCACCAGCTTCAGCAACTGCATGGTCATTCTCTACAGAACTTCCACTTACACCTACTGCACCAATTACATTACCTTCTTTATCTTTTATCGGCACTCCTCCAGGGAAAGTGATTAATCCGTTATTTGAATGCTCGATGTTAAATAATGAACCTCCTGGTTGCGATAATTCTCCAATAACACCAGTATTCATATCAAAGAAACGCGCTGTTTTTGCTTTTTTGATAGAGATGTCCAAAGATCCTAACCAAGCACCGTCCATACGAGCAAAGGCTACCAAATTTGCTCCTGCATCTACAATTGCAATGTTCATCTTAGTATCTAATGCAACTGATTTTGATTTTGATTCTGTAATAATTTTTTCTGCTTGTTCTAGTGTAATATTCATAATATATTTTTTTGTTGTTATTTATAATTGCACTGTAAAAATACGATAGAAAGGAATTAAACGTTTACGAGAAAAGTTCAATTAGTTGTGAAAAAAGGTCATTTCTTAATTTTTTTAAATAAAGTGTACTTATCTTACCTCTGAAGGACTCATTCCAAATTTGGTTTTGAAAGCGCTACTGAAATTAGATAGGTTGCTATATCCTAAATCTAAATAAATATCTGATGATTTTAATGTACCATCTTCTAATAGTTCTTTGGCTTTTAATAGCCGTTTGTCACGTAACCATTTCCCTGGTGATACCTTGTACTCTTTTATAAAATGGCGTTTAAAGGTAGAAAGACTCATATTGCATAAAAAGGCAATTTCTTCTAATGAAAGTGTAGAATGGATATTTTGTTCAACGCTTTTTTTGAAAGATGATACTTCTTCTTGCGCTATTAAAGACATTAAGTAGTTTTCGAAAACAGTCTTGTACTTATGAATTAAATACACTAACAATTCTTCAAATTTCACTGATAATAAATTATCAATAAGTGCTGAAGGTACTGTTGCAATTGTTGATAATGAGTTGAGGTATGATGTTAAATATGAATCATTTTCAATGGCAAAAAATGAAGGCGTTTCTTTGGGTTGTTCCTTATGTTTGATATGCTTGCTTAAAAATTCTTTTAATCGCTGTTCTGAAAAGAAAAAGAGCTTACAATAATAAATCTCTTCTTTGTCTAGTAATTCACTCCACAAACAATTCCCTTTTTTTATGAGCAATGATTGTTTATTATCGACTAAAACAGAAGTCTCTGCAAAATGCACTTGCTTCTTACCGGTTTGTAAAAAACTAAACATGTGCATATTTAAATTTACCTTGGTTTTAATGATATCTTCGGTCATTTTAAAATCATATACAAAAAGCTCTGGTTTAAGTTTTGGGTTATTTATGTATAATTCAGGTATATTGTCTATTGGCATATGTGAGTGTTTCGAAATTATTATGTAAGACGACTTCTTTTTTAAATCTACAATTTTTCTTAAAAATAGTCTCCGAAATTTTAAATTTAGAGGTTTTTTGAGTCAAGCACTAAAAACTCTATTATTTTCCACTTTATTGTAATATATTATTTTTTCATTATCAATTTTTCAATTTTCGTATTATCAATTCTGTTTAGGACGTGTTTCGAATTTTCTAGTAAAACAGTATTTTTTAAAGAAGGAAAAATATTGTTTGCCCGTTTAATCATTTTTTTACCAGGAAACATAATATCTCTTTTTGCAGCAATTATGGTAATTGGAGTTTTTATCAATTGTGCTTCTTCCTTTTTTATTATTGGAATAGGAGTGAAGTCCATATTAAAATATAGAAATACTTTTGATAAGTATCTAAGAGCAAATTCATCTTTTTCAGAAAAAAGAACATCCAAGAATTTTTCTAGATATTTTGTGTTTTTGGTTTTTATATATCGTTTCATAGGAATAAATACTTTGAATAAAGCAATAATAGGATTTCCATTAACAATAAAAGCAGGTGCAGATAAGATCACTTCTTTTATATTGTTTTGATTTTCAATCAAAGTTTTGAGAATTATTAGACCACCGAATGAGAAACCAACCATAGTTACATTTTTTAATTCTAGTTGGCTTATAAGGTTGTTTATCCATAAACCATAACTATTATCTTTCATACTTAACCTAGTTTCTGCGCTTTTATTAGGCTGCGCCAGTACATCTATAGCAAATACCTGAAAATCTTTATAAAGAGTAGGGTAGGTTTCTAAAGCAATGGGAGCGCAACCGTTAGACCCATGAACTAAAAGTAACGGTGGTTTTGTTGAATCACCAACTATAATAATATTAGTTTTTCCAAAATTGGTATCAATAACCTTGTCTTCAAATTCTATTTCTAAACCATCTAATTTCTCATTATAAAGATTTAGTATTTCATTTTTTCCGAATTCTGAGTTGTATAATGATTTCATTTTGTAATTTTAGGACAAGTTTACTAATAATATTTTTTTAGGACAAGTTTACTAATGAATAAAAAAAAGAAATTGATCTTAGAGGTCGCCAGAACTTTGTTTAATGAAAAAGGCTACAGTCAAGTGACTATAAGAATGATTGCCTTAAAACTAGATATGAGTTCAGGAAATTTAAATTACCATTATAAAAAGCGAGAGGATATTTTTGAGGCTTTATATTTTGAAATGGTTACAGAATTTGATGAAAGAATAAAGAATCTAAAAAATATTGAAGTGTCAATAATTCAAATTAGGAGCGATATTGAACAAAGCATGAAGAGAATGATTGATTATAAGTTTTTCTGGACAGATTTATATTACCTCTTAACTGTAAGTGAAAAGGTGAAAAAACATTTTCAAGAAGTATATAAAAACAGAATCACAGGTTGTTTTTTACTATTTGAAAAAATGAAAAAACAAAATTTGATGAGAGACCCATCTTTTGAATTGGAATATCGTTTTTTGGCAGAAAGAATGATTAGTTATGGGAATACATGGTTATATTCTACGAGGCTATACTTTGATAAATTTAACTCAAACCATCTAGACAATCAAGTAAATACACTCTTAAGCATGCTATACCCATTTCTTACACCTTTGGGACAAAAGGAATTTAAAAAATTATTGCCAGAATTTTTTTAGTGTTACAACAGACAATATAGCAAATGTTGCAAACCTCAAGGGCAGTTGTGTTTTATTCTATAGTGTTTCTTACTTTTTTATTATTTATGCTCGAACCACGCTTTTTATTTATGATGTTAACAAGCGTTATTGTAATTTATACTCTTCCTTAGATAAGTTTTTTGATATATTAAGATGCTAAACCAGAAGGTTTGTATTTCTTTTTTTTATGAATGTAATCCAGAGAATTATAAATCCGTTTTAATTTACTGTTTCTAAGTCAGTATATTTTTTAGCCAACCACTTTTGTATCTTCTTTTTTTTCAGAGATTTATGTTCCGGATATTGAACGAGAACAATTACGATGCATATTTTGTAGGCGTAATGGTTTAGTGAAAGAGCCTTGCCTAGGACACGTTGTTTTAGATGATTTTTAAGGTATTGTTTCTATTCCATTAAGTTTCCATTTTCCATTAATTTTTTTAAATTGAAAATTATGTTGCCCCCCTTCGTGGTCTAAAGTAGGTTCTGTTGTCGTCACTAAAACTTCATAATATTCGATTCCATCTATAATTCTTTTATGAAATATGGTTTTTTTTTCTTTTAGAGCGTTCACAAATTCAGGATTAAAAATCAAATCAAAATCCTTTTTCAGAAAACTATCAATTGGAATGTAAATCAATTCATCGTAAATTTTGTCATACCACAAAGAATCATTGTTTTTCAGAACTTCTATCTCTTTTTGTTCAGCCAATGTATTTTCCAAACATAAATAACAACGTATTTTTTTACCAGATAACTCTTTAAAATCCTTTTTTCTATTCGAGTCTAATGCGTTCAAGAAATTATTCCAAGTTTTAGAAATTTCATTCTTAGGAAACTCATTTTTTTCGTCTTTTTTATTTTTAGCGCAAGACAAAAAAGTTAAAAAAATAGCCAGAAATATTATGTGCGTTCTTTTTTTCATAAATGTTTGTTATGATGCATGGTTTACATAAGTTAAAGATAAGATTTTATACTTAATGAATTTCTAACCTAGTTTTAAGTTGTTACTTTTTTGTAGCTATAATAACAAGTATTTTTTCCTTTATTTTCAATTAAGATTTTTACCTCATCAACTTCATGATATTTAAACAATGTTTCATATATGTCGTGGTATACTGATTTATAAATTTTTTGAATACTGACATATGGATTTTTTAATCAACGGGTAAAAATATATGGAGCAATTTCATTATTATTAAAAAAAGGATGGCTTTTTAGGCACATCCTTTGATTACAATTTTACAGTAATATTATTGTTTTTTAGTTATGCCCACATACAACTTCCGTTAGATCGGCAATATCCATAATCACAAAAACTTGTTCCAGGAACACGACACTTTTTTGGTCCACAACAGGTGGCACGTCCCCATGTTCCTTTAATTTGTTGTTGTTGATCTTTACTTAATTTTTGAACTCCTGTTAATTCTAAAATACTTTTCATTGTATATATATTTAAGTTAGTATTTAAATATACTTTAAAATGTTGTGAGTCAGTTTTTTAAAGTGTTAAATAATATTACATTTTTGTGAAGCTATGCCCACATGCAACTTCCATTAGATTGGCAATATCCATAATCGCAAAATTCTGATCCGTTAGCAAGACGAAAACAACATTGTCTCGGACCTTTACAATAAACTCTGCGACCCCAAGAACCTTTGATGTCTTGTTGTTCTTTTTTGGATAGTTTTTGGACTCCTGTTAGATTTATGATATTTTTCATGATACGAAATATTTAAAAAAGTTAATAATTCAAGTTTGTAAAAAAGTATTGTAGGATTAGAACTGTTAATGACCAAAAAAGACAAACTCGAAAGTCTGTCTTTTATATGGTTATAAGTATTCTTAGTAAAAGATACAACGTCCCCAACGATCACAACGACCAGGTTCACAAAAACTTTGATTTCCAAAGCTAATAAGGCACCCTCTCCCACTTGGGCAACAAGTTGCACGTCCCCATGCTCCTTTAATATTCTGTTGTTGATCTTTACTTAATTTTTGAACTCCTGTTACATCTAAGATTTTTTTCATCGTATATTATATTTAAGTTATGCTTAAATTTAATTTAAAATACTGTAAATCAATTACATTAAAACCTCTAAATATGTAAGGGATTCATCCTGTTTCATAACTTTAAATTAAATCGTCAAAGAATAATTTTAGTACTAAAAACCTTAAGATTTCAAAATAGTATTGGTAATACGTATGAAAATCATATTCACGTTTTTCTTGTTTTTTGAAGGAATTTACATTGATTTTTTTGTAAGAAATAACTTATTAACACTCGTTAGGATTGGCAATTGGTTGAATTATAGTGAATTGAATGTTTTTTATGAGTAAATAGTAGATTGTCAACATACTATGTAACGATTTGATAACGTTTTACTATAGTAGGTTTAATAAAATAACTTTAGATTCGAAAATCATTAAATCATACTTAATAAACTAACTTACAATATTATGAAAAAGTTATTTCTCTTATTATTGGCTATACCTGTTATAGGATATAGTCAAATACCATCATATTATAGTGATGTAAATCTTACTTTATCTGGAACGGCATTAAAAAATGAACTGGTTGATAAAGTGACCAATACGCACACTACATTTCTTAGTTATACTCCTGGAGTTTGGAATGCATTAAAGCAGACAGATTTAGAACCTTCTGATCCTTCAAAGGTTATTTTAATTTATGGGTATAGTGATACTGATGGAAATTCTAATACAGACAGGACAAGAGGAGTCAATAACAATGGGGGAGGTTCTACGGATTGGAACAGAGAGCATGTGTATCCGAAATCATTGGGTAATCCTAACCTTGGAACATCTGGTCCAGGAGCAGATGCTCATCACTTGCGACCAGCAGATGTACAGCGTAATTCATCCAGAGGAAATAGAAAATTTGCTGATGGATCGGGTAATTCAGGATCTACTTCTCAAGGACATTGGTATCCTGGTGATGAATGGAAAGGAGATGTAGCTCGAATGATGATGTATATGTATATACGTTATAATAATCGTTGTTTACCAAAAAATGTTGGAGTAGGAGTAGCAGCTTCAAGTGATAATAATATGTTGCAGTTATTTTTAGAGTGGAATGCCGAGGACCCTGTCTCACCATTAGAATTACAACGTAATCCAATTCTTGAAAATATACAGGGTAACAGAAATCCATTTATTGATAATCCTGCATTTGCTACACAAATTTGGGGCGGACCTCAAGCCGAAGATAGATTTGGGAATACAGGAGGTAGTGATACTGTTGCTCCAAGTATTCCTGCAAATCTGATTGCTGCAAATACTACTCAAATCTCTACAAACTTATCTTGGGGAGCATCTACAGATAATGTCGAGGTAACAGGATATGATGTATTTAGGAATGGAACATTTTTAAGCGCTACAACGACAACAAATTATATTGTTTCTGGATTAACGGCCAACACTACGTATTCATTTTATGTAAAGGCAAAAGATGCAGCAGGCAATAGATCTACCGCAAGTACTACGATTAGTGTCACTACTCAAAACACTTCACCCGGCGGTAATGCTACAGCATTATTTTTTTCTGAATATATAGAAGGGTCTTCGAATAATAAAGCTTTAGAAATTGCAAATTTCACAGGAGTATCGGTTAACCTTTCTGAATATGTAATCAAAAGACAAACTAATGGTTCTGGATCATGGTCCGGAGGATTGAGTCTTTCAGGTGTTTTAGCAAATAACGATGTTTATGTAGCAGCTAATAGTTCTGCTTCGAATACTATTAAAAATGAAGCAGATTTGGTTTCAGGGGCTTCAGAATTAAGTTTTAATGGTAATGATCCTGTAGGGCTATTTAAAAATGGAGTTTTAATAGATATAGTAGGGACTTTTAATGGAGGATCGTCAAATTTTGCTAAGGATGCTACTCTACAAAGAAAAACTGAAGTGTCATCACCATCTTCAACGTATACTACATCTGAGTGGAATTCATATCCTCGTAATACCTTTGATGGCCTGGGAAAGCATACATTCAGTGGAGGAGGTAATACAGGTTCAGATACTGAAGCACCAACGATTCCTGGTAATGTAATGGCTTCTAATATTACAAAAAATAGCACACAACTTTCCTGGACAGCTTCTACCGATAATATTGGGGTTACTGGATATACGATTTACCAAAATGGAACAGTACTCACAACTACTACCGGAAGCACTTATAATGTGTCTGGCTTAACCACAGGAACGAATTATACATTTAAGATATCTGCATTTGATGCTGTCGGAAATACTTCTGTATTAAGTAATTCTGTTGCAGTAACCACTCTGGATACGGTGATTTCTTACTGCCTGTCAAAAGGGAATACTGTAAAATATGAGTATATTGATTATGTAGGAATAGGAGGAATCTCTAACACCACATTAGCTAATGCTGGTTATGGTGATTTTATTTCTCAAATAGCAAATCTAAGCTATGGGGCTAATACTATTGTATTAAGTGTTGGATTTGCAAGTGCATCTTACACAGAACATTGGGGAGTGTGGATTGATTTTAATAAAAACGGAACTTTTGAAGGAGCTGAAAAAGTAGTAAGTGGATCGACATCAGATACTGGTAATCTATCATATAATTTTGATGTACCATCAACAGCAACGTCTGGAAATACCAGAATGCGAGTTGCTATGAAGTGGAATGGAGCGCCAACATCTTGCGAGACTTTTGGATATGGAGAAGTAGAAGATTATACTGTGAATATAGGATCAACAACAGGAGCAAAAGGAGCGTCATCAATAAAAATTGACGGAAAATTAGAACAGGAAGATAAAGTGTTTTTGGCTAGAGTCTACCCTAATCCAGCTACAACTTATGTTCAAATTAGTTTGAAAGATGATCGTGACAGTAATTTTACGTTGACCAACATGCAAGGCAGCATAATAAAATCAGGAGTAGTAACCGATAACAAAATTTCTTTAGAAGGAATAACATCAGGAATTTATTTTGTAACAATATCTGATGGAAATCGAAGTATTTCAGAAAAAATAATGATTAAATAATTTTTTTAAGTGTAATTACCGAAGCCTTACAATATTGTATTGTGAGGCTTTTTTTATTTTTTAATAATGTATACTAGTTATAATTCTATTGCTTAATTGTATAGCAAATTCTGGTTCGATATATAGTTGATGCTCTTTCTTTTTTTCTATAATAACATCAAGATTCATCATATCATACCATTCCCTTTTAGGGATATAAGGATCATCTTCTCCAAAATAGAGCTTCATTTTCGCTTTGGGCTTATTGATCTCATATCGTAATCTGGTTGATGAAACGGCATATAATGATAATACATTCAGATTTTTTATAGCAGATTTCCAACCAATGACCCCACCAATACTAAAAGCGATTATATGTATTTTTCCTTTCTCAAGTGTAAGTAAGTTTTGTACCGCTCGATCTATTCCTCCATTAATAAATTGTTTATGAAGATGTTCTTCTGTGTATGTAGATGTTTCTATCGCTCCTAATTCACAACAGTCATAATATTGTAAAACAAAATGATCTTGAAGCTCTTTGATATAATAATCAATCCAATCTGATTTTTTCTTTCCCCATAGGTCAGACAAGATGATTAGTTTTGGTTTCATTTTTTACTATTATTTATGAAGTACTAATCTAAAGCCAAAAACAGGAAGTTCTCCTTGTATAAAATCCAAATCTTCGGATCTTTTAAAACCCATATTCTCATACATTTTCCATGCTATTTGCATAGCTTTTGTGGAGTGAATTATCATTTGACTTTGTTTTTCATCTTTTGCAACCTGTATGCAAGTGTTTGTTAAACGTTTGCCTAGACCTTTACCTCTGGTAGTTGGATCGACTGCCAATAATCTAAATCCTGAAGCATGTTTTTCCTTTGTGGCAGTACCGCCAGAACCATAATATTTCATGTCACCAAAATAAACAACTGCACCACCTATTTTTCCATTTGATGAAACAGCAACCAACAACTTCGTTTTAGGGTTTTCTGTTAAACCTCCGATATTGGCCAGCATTTTGTAATAATCAGGTTGTTCTTGTTTAGAAGGGAATCCTTCTAGTTGTGAATATACAGTAACCATTAATTCTCCAATTTTTGCAAACTCTTTTGGAGTGGCTTCCTTTATGATATATTCCTGATGATCCATAATTAATGTAAAAAATTTGTGTAAGAATACTAAAATAACTTTTTCTCCTCAGAGTTTTTAAAAATCTGAAAATTTGCCATTACAAAAGATAAAAATATGATTATGAAAGTAAAAAAAAATTTTAATTCTCTTCTTAACCAAAATTTAACTCCTTGCTTTCCCTGTAAATACATTAACTTTTGAATCTATTGGATTGCCTGTTGTTCTTCTAAAAGATACAATTTGCCCTGTATGGTAGATTGCATCAGATATTGGGCCATTGATCATATGCCAGAAAGGGAATTCTCCTTTATGCTCTTCTCTTTGTATAATAATTATGTAGTTATCTATATCATCTTTTGTTTTTCCAGTATATAATTCACTTGCTTTTTTAAGATTAGATAACGTTTTCTCTCTAAGAGAATCAAAAGTCATTATCGATAGATCGGTGGGAGTAAGTCTAACACAAGGTAAATTTTGTGCAGTATTTGTAATCATTATTGAAAGCCAATAGATATGCTCAATTGTTTCATAGGCACTAAATCCTTCTGTAGATGGCTTGTATTCTAGATCAGTCTTAGTAAGACTATCTGTAGCCCAATAATAGCGATATCCAAGACCATCGATAAGTCTCGAAATAATGTTGCCTGGAGAATAGTTTTCGGGGTATTCTGGTATCTGTTGATATGGCATTTTAAGACGGAAATTAGTTGTTTAGGTATAATTTTTCACTCTAATTGTTTATCAAATATTTTTTGTTGTTTCTTTTCTATGAATCCTATGTTCTTATAAAATTTATGACTTTCTATTCTTATGGTATTACATCTCACTCTAATTAATCTATACTTTTTTGATGTACACCAGTTAATAATGTATTCTACTAACAATTTTCCAATCCCGTTTTTTCTATAATTTTTATCTACAACAAGGCCGCCAATTTCAACAAAAGGATCAGACTCTACTCTTAAAGTGTAAAACCCATGTATCCAACCAATTATTTTATCATTATCAACAGCTACAAAAACACAATTATCTTTATTTTTTAAAATTTCAACCAAACGATTTAGCGTCCTGTTGTTATTAGATTTGTATCCCAGCTGATCAGAAAGTAGAGATATAGGTTCGGCATCTTCGATTCTTGCATGTCTTATAGATACTTCCATTTTTAAATTCATTCTTATAATTCTGCTTAATCTATTTATTGAATTTAATTTTCAATGTATATACTAAGAAATGTAATTCCATATATTCTTATGTTTGGCGAGTTGTTGATACGTGTATAGCAATACTTTATTTTTCTCTAAGGATAGTGAAGGATCTTCATTTAGTATTTTCATAGCATAGTGCCTTGCGGTTTTCAGAATATCATTATCTCTTACAATATCTGCTATTTTAAGATTAAGTACACCACTTTGCTGGGTACCCATAATATCTCCGGGGCCTCGTAGTTTTAAGTCTACTTCGGCAATATCAAAACCATCGTTAGTACGTACCATAGTCTCTAATCGAGTTTTACTATCTGCAGATAACTTAAAGCTAGTCATGAGAATACAAAAGCTTTGTTCTGCACCTCGACCAACACGTCCTCGTAACTGATGTAATTGTGACAACCCGAAACGTTCTGCACTTTCTATAATCATTACACTAGCATTTGGGACATTAACTCCAACCTCAATAACTGTAGTGGCTACCATAATTTGGGTTTCACCTTTTACAAAGCGTTCCATCTCATAATCTTTGTCGGCAGGTTTCATTTTACCATGAACAATAGAAATTTGATACTCTGGAGCAGGGAAGGAGCGAGCAATACTTTCATATCCGTCCATAAGATCTTTATAATCCATCGCTTCTGATTCCTGTATCAATGGATAGACAATATAAATTTGTCTTCCCTTCTGTATTTCTTCTGATATGAATTTAAATACTTTTAACCGATTACTATCGTATCGATGTACCGTTTTAATAGCTTTTCGACCTGGTGGAAGTTCATCAATTACCGAAATATCCAGATCACCATATAAACTCATGGCTAATGTTCTGGGTATTGGAGTTGCTGTCATTACCAAAATATGAGGTGGATAAGTGTTTTTATGCCATAATTTGGCTCGTTGTGCTACTCCAAATCGATGTTGCTCATCAATAATTGCTAATCCCAGATTTTTAAACTGTACTTTATCTTCTAATATAGCATGAGTACCAATTAAGATGTGTAGTGTTCCTTCTTCTAACTCCTGATGTATTTCTCGTCGTTCTTTTGCCTTAGAACTGCCCATTAATAACTTTACATTAACATCCAACTCTTTGGTAAGTGCAGTAATTCCCTGATAATGTTGGTTTGCCAGAATTGCGGTTGGAGCCATTAAACAAGCTTGAAACCCATTGTCAATAGCTAACAACATCGTCATTAATCCCACTATGGTTTTACCCGATCCCACATCTCCCTGCAAAAGACGATTCATTTGAGCACTGCTACCAATATCATTTCGAATTTCTTTGATCACTCGTTTTTGTGCATTGGTAAGATCAAAAGGAAGGTGGTCTTTGTAGAAATCATTAAAATGTTCTCCAACTTCTGTGAAAGGAAACCCTTTTATCTTTTGTTTTCGAATTAACTTTTTGGTAATAAGCTGTAGCTGAATATAGAATAACTCTTCAAACTTTAATCGATACTGTGCTTTGGATAATAATTCCTGGCTTTTAGGAAAATGAATATTAAAAACAGCTTCACTTTTTGATATAAGTTTAAGTTCGTCAAGAATTTCTTGAGACAGTGTATCATAGAAACGTATTTTGGTTTCTACAAACAATTGTTGCATCATTTTACTCATTACCCGGTTGGTGATACCCTTATTAGAGAGTTTTTCGGTAGAAGGGTATATGGGTTGCATTACCGTTCTTAAGTTTTGCTGATGCTCTGTCAATAACTCCATATCGGGATGTGGCATACTAAAACCATTATAGTATTTGGTTTTTCCAAAAATGACATAGGGAGTATTGATTTTTAGATTTTCACGAATCCATTTATGTCCTCTAAACCAAACTAATTCTATACTACCCGTTTCATCAATAAATTTAGCAACTAATCGCTTTCCTCTTTTTTGTTCTACAGTTTTAATGTTAACGATCTTACCTATAATTTGTACCTCTGCTGAATTACGCTGCAATTGGTTGATTTTATAGTATTGTGTTTTATCAAGATATCGATTCGGAAAAAGATTAATCAAATCCTGATAGGTATTAATCCCCAGCTCAGATCTAAGCAATGTAGCACGTGATGGGCCAACACCTTTTAGATAATCAATAGGAGTTTGTAAAATATTAGGATTCATTATAGCGAATATACTATATTATAGAAATATTGTCAATCAAAAAATTTGTAACATGAACCGACTAATTTCGTTATTTTGGCAGAACATTTGATTTATGTATAGTATGAAATTTATTTTAAGCTTTTTAATACTTGTTTTTTCTTTCATCGGCAATGCTCAGGAAGTAGCTTCTGTGCAACTTCATGATTCTAAAAAGGAACAAACTGATGTTGATTTCCTAAAGGGTAAAGTCGATGTAACAGTGAACCCAAAATCTAAAAAAGTAATAGGAAAAGTAACATACACTTTTAAAATAACAAAGTCTGTGAAATCTATTTTTGTTGATGCTCAACATATGACAATCAACAAAGTGTCTTTAGATGATAAAAATGTAGATTTTAAATATGATGATAAGAAGATTAGTATTAATTCAAACTTTAAAAATGAAAGCCAACATCGAATAGTGATTCATTATGAAGCTAAACCTAAAAAAGCACTTTATTTTGTTAAAGATTATGAAGGGAATGATCAGATTTGGACTCAAGGGCAAGGAAAATATACTTCTAATTGGTTACCCAGTTTTGATGATATGAATGAGAAGGTTGAGTATGACCTTACGATCGATTTTCATAAAGGTTACGAAGTTATTGCTAACGGAAAGCTAATTAAAACAGAATCCGTCAATGATTCTATCCAAAGTTGGCAGTATGATATGCAACATCCAATGAGTAGCTATTTGGTTGCTTTTGCGATTGGTAAATATGATAAAGTAGTAGAAACATCTACAAGTGGAATTCCCTTAGAAATGTATTACTATCCCGCAGATAAAAACAAATTTGAATCGACCTATAAACACAGTAAGAAGATTTTTGATTTTTTAGAAAAAGAGATTGGATTTTCGTTTCCCTGGCAAAATTATAAGCAAATTCCTGTTAAAGATTTTTTATATGCAGGTATGGAAAATACTGGAACAACCATTTTTTCTGATGCCTTTATGGTTGATGAAACAGCATTTATAGATCAAAACTATATTAATGTCAATGCACATGAGTTGGCACATCAGTGGTTTGGAGATTTGATAACCGAAACAGAAGGAACACATCATTGGCTTCAAGAAGGATTTGCAACATATTATGCGCTATTAGCAGAAAAAGAAATTTTTGGAGATGATTATTTTCAATACAAATTGTACGAAAGTGCAGAACAACTTACTGAGTTGTCTAAAACAAAGAATGCAACATCATTATTGAATCCCAAAGCAAGTTCTCTAACATTTTATCAGAGAGGAGCCTGGACTATTCATGCATTAAGGAATTTGATTGGCGATACTAGTTTTAAAATTACAATCTATAATTATCTCGAAAAACATAAGTTTCAAAATGTTACAACCGATGATTTTTTTGCAATAGCGGGGGAGGTGAGTGGTACCGATTTGAAAGCATTTAGACAATTATGGTTAGAGAATGTAAAATTTCCTTCACAAGGAGCATTAGATATACTTGCAAAATCAGATTTCATTAAGAATTACCTAGGCTTGGCACAAGAGCGTACTCAGCCTATGGCAGGAAAATGGGGTACTTTGGCTAAGGCATTGGATTTTCCTGCAAATGATTACATTGGCCAGGAAGCGGTTTATCAATTGGAAGGGAAAAGCTCTCCAGAGGTTATTGCTTTATATGATAAAGCTTTTGAGACAAATAATATTTTTGTACGTCAGGCTATTGCCAATACATTGAGTGCAGTTCCTAAGGGATTACAAGAACAATATGAATCTTTACTAAACGATGCCTCATATGCTACTATAGAGCCGGCGCTTTATCATTTATGGACCAGTTTTCCTGAAAAACGAAAAGAATATCTGGATCTTACCAAAGAAATTGTAGGCTTTAATACTAAAAATATTAGAATGTTATGGTTAGTTCTTGCATTAAACACAAAGGATTACCATACTAGCGAACATCAAAAATTTTACCTGGAACTATCAGGGTATACATCATCAAAATTTGGATTTAGCACTCGAGAGAATGCCTTTACTTATTTAGAAAGTTTACAAGCTTTTTCTGATCAATCATTAATAGACCTTGTTGGTGGGGCAACGCATCATAATTGGCGTTTCAGGAATTCTTGCAGAAAAATTCTCGATAAAATACTTAAGGACGAAAAATATAAAAAGAAATACGTAGTTTTATTGAATAGTTTACCGAAGAATCAATATGATTTTTTGAAGGAAAAAATAACCCCATAACATAAAATATGCGTGCATTAGTAATTTCTGGTGGAGGTAGTAAAGGAGCTTATGCTGGTGGTGTAGCGCAATACTTAATTCAGGAACAAGGTAAGGAATATGACCTGTTTCTAGGCACTTCTACAGGAAGCCTTTTAATTTCACAATTGGCTTTGGGTAATATTGACAAAATGTATGACATTTATACTAATGTTAATCAACATACAATCTTTAATGTAAATCCTTTTGTCGTTAGAAAAAAAGGGAATAGAGAATACGTATCGATTAATTTTTTTTCCTCCCTATGGCAATTTATTAAGAGAAAGCGAACATTTGGAGAAAGTAAAAACTTACGACGCGCTATACGCAGAAATTTTTCTGAAGAAGAGTTTATGCTTGCACGTACAACAGTTGATGATATTGTAGTTACCGTTTCTAATCTCACCAAAAATTGCACAGAATACAAATCTATTAATGATTTTTCTTATGAGGATTTTTGTGACTGGATCTGGATATCCTGTAACTATATTCCTTTTATGAGTCTAGTTACCAAAGAGGGGTGCGAATATGCAGATGGAGGTTTTGGATGTATGGTGCCTATTCGAGAAGCAATACGAAGAGGAGCTACAGAGGTTGACGCCATTATTTTGGAGTCAGAAAACATGGAGCATAATAAAGTATTGGGTAAAAATCCATTTTCACTTATGGTAAACCTGTTTAGTTATATGCTGGATCAGGTTGAAGGGCATGACACTGTATTAGGGAAATTAGCAGCAATTAATAAAGAAGTCCCCCTAAATCTATATTATACCCCGTCTAAACTAACAGAAAACTCTTTGGTTTTTGATAAAAAATTGATGAGTAGCTGGTGGCGACAGGGCTTTGAATATGCAGCCCAAAAAGCAAAATCTTCCGAAGAAAATAAGCTTAAGAATATTGATCTTGCAGGATAATCCTTTAAAGGTGATAGATTCTTAAATACGACAAGCCTCTATAACAAATCACCAATTTCTTCTTTGATAATTGCAATTGCAGTATCACTAGGAGCTCCCTTTTCGATAAGTTCTGTAAGAATTACTTCCCTCATTTTATCGGCCGAATCTACATCTTCTTTTAATGCAGTTTTTCGAATTAATGCAATAGTTGCATTTTTAGAAGCCTTAAGCGTGTTCCAACATTCATCAGAAACATAGATCTGTTGGGTGAGATTATGCTCAAATTCCTGATCAATTGTATGAGTTAATAAAGATTCATAATCTTTTTTATTTTCTGAAATAGGAGCAATTCTTGTTAATAGATTACCAGGCGAGATTCTTTCTAAAAATAATATCATGCGTTCGTATGCCTGAAGTCTAAGTGGTAAAGATTGCTTTTGATTTTCTCTATGTAAAAGAAACCTACGACGTTTTTCTTCATTTGTTGTATGTAATTTAAAAAAATAAACAGCAAGTAATGTTATTAATATTGCAGGTACTAGGGAGATGATCAATGGTATAATTTCGATTTTCATTCTAAAGTATATAATTGTTTTTATGTGTATTATTCTAAAATTTCTTTTTGGTAATATCCTCCAAGATATGTGCACTTTTTTAAATCTTGCGCACAGGTATATTCAACAGGAGTCTTAGTATATTTAAACGAATCTTTTAATGTCTTGGTAAGTTCTCCATCATCTACATTAAGATCTATATCCTGCATTGTAAACTGACAAGGATGCTCATATCCTGCTGCATGGGTGATTTCTGTAAATTCTTTTCTAAATGTTTTGAAATACTGCGCCAAACGATCAGATTTTAATGGGATATTAATTCCTTTTTGTAACCATTTGCTCTGGGTGGCCACACCACTAGGACATCGATTAGTATGACATACTTGTGCCTGGATACAACCAATACTCATCATAGCTTCACGGGCGACATTTATGCAGTCGACTCCCATGGCAAATGCCATTGCTGCTTTTGCAGGAAAACCTAGTTTTCCGCTACCTATAAAAACCACTCGATCTGTAAGGTTATGTTTTTGGAAAATCTTGTAAATAGCTGCAAAACCATATACCCAAGGAAGAGATACATGATCAGCAAAACTCGGTGGTGCAGCTCCGGTACCGCCTTCACCACCATCAATGGTGATAAAATCCGGTCCTCTGTTGGTCTTTACCATTAGCTCTGCAAGGAGTTCCCATTGCTCTGTTTTACCAATTGCAGCCTTGATTCCTACAGGAAGCCCTGTCTCTTTGGCGATATCCTCTATAAATTGTAATAGTTCAGGAACATCAGAGAATGCTTTATGTGCAGAAGGCGATAGTACATCCTCACCAATTTCAACACCTCGTATTTTTGCTATTTCTGGAGTGATTTTTGCACCAGGCAAGACTCCACCTTTACCAGGCTTTGCTCCTTGAGATAGCTTAATTTCAATAGCTCTGATAAAAGGGTTATTGGCAACAAGATCCTTAATTTTTTTCATTGAAAAATTACCATTCTCATCGCGTACTCCAAAATATCCTGTTCCAAAATGAAAAATGACATCACCTCCATTACTGTGATAAGGAGAAAGTCCACCTTCTCCAGTATTATGATAGGCATTTCCTTTTTGTACACCGATATTTAAAGATTCTATTGCTCGCGCAGAAAGAGATCCAAAACTCATTGCAGAAACATTAATAACCGATCCTGGTCTAAAAGGTTTCTCTCTCTGGTTATATAACCCCATTACTTTTGCACAAGGAAGGAAGGATTTATCCTTCTTATTAGGGTGATTCTTATCCATTTTATAGGGAATCATGCAATTTTTTACAAAAATATGCTGGTGTAAATAGATATCTCTATCTGTACCAAACCCTTCATAATTATTCTCATTTTTGGAAGAAGCATATACCCAACCTCTTTCAATTCTGTTAAAAGGAAGTTCTTCTCGATTATTAGCTACAAAATACTGTCGTATTTCTGGGCCAATACTCTCTAACAAATACCTTAGATGACCTATAATCGGGAAATTATGACTAACAGTATGCCTTTTATTAAAAAAGATATCACGAATCGCAACTAATACAAGGACAATAATGATCCACATCCACCAGGATATCGAACCTAAAAAACTAAGCGCATTTTCCATTTCTATTTTATCTATTGGGCATTAAGGTAATCAATAGTTAACTGAGACATTACTTTAACTCCTAATACTAATCCACTTTCATCTATGAAGAAATCTGGTGTATGATGAGAAGCTGCTTGACTTGATCCTGGTGTTTTACCACCTAGAAAGAAATAAAATCCAGGAACCACTTCTTGAAAATATGAAAAATCTTCACCTCCAGTAGTAGCTTTTGATAAGATAACATTTTCTTTACCAGCAATGCCTTCAATTGTGGGCAACATCTTTTTTACCAGATCCGGGTCATTATAAGTTATAGAAGTATTATTTTGAAATCTAATAATAGCTTCACCACCATATGCTTTAGCAATAGCAGGTACCATTTCATTCATACGACGAATAATATGAGTTCTCATTTTTGGATCTAAAGTTCGTACTGTACCAATCATTTCAGCGCTTTCAGGAATGATATTAAATCGTACACCACTAGTGATTTTACCTACTGTGATTACTGCAGCTTCATTTACGAGAGGAGATTCTCTACTTATGATCGTTTGTAATCCATCAATAATCTTGGCCGAAATCAGAATAGGATCTATTCCCGTCCAAGGGGCAGAACCATGTGTTTGTTTTCCTTTTACAGTAATAACAAATCGTTCAACTGCTGCCATTGTTCCTCCTGGCTTGTAACGAATTTTTCCAACATCGGTACCAGAATTGATATGTAAGCCAAATATAGCGTCTACATCTGGGTTTTTTAAAACACCTTCTTTTATCATTAATTTAGCTCCACCTTCTTCTCCTGGTGGTGGTCCTTCTTCTGCCGGTTGAAATATAAATTTAACCGTACCATTTATTTTATCTTTATGTTTTGTTAGAATTTCTGCTACTCCCATTAATATAGAAGTATGCGTATCATGACCACAAGCATGACTAACTCCAACTTCAGTTCCTAAAAAAGTAGTTTTGACTACTGATTTAAAAGGAACATCTACTCGTTCGGTTACTGGTAATGCGTCAATATCTGCTCTAAGTGCTACAGTTTTACCTTCTTTTTTACCTTTAAGGATAGCCACTACGCCAGTTTTAGCAACATTCTCGGTTACTTCCAGTCCAAGGTTTTTAAGATGTTTTGCTATCTTTTTTGCAGTTTCAAATTCTTGATTAGAAAGTTCAGGGTTTTGATGGAAATCTCGTCTCCACTCAATTACTTTAGATTCTATTTTTTCTGCCGATGCATTAATATCGGAGTCAATTTGTTGCGCCTGTATCGAACAAAAGGTCATTAAAAAAATAAATAGAAGAGATGATGGTTGTGTTTTCATGTGCTAGTTTTAGTGTTTAAAGAGGGGCACAGATACTTCAAGGTGATTAAAATTCATCATGTCGTATCATGCATAAAGAGAGGAATATAATCATACTAGTTTCATTAAATTTAAAAATTAATAAGTCTGTAGTTTTCATTTTGTAATTGTACCAATGCGGTCATTGCAGATAATGCGATCTGTATTTCAGGAAGCGTATCCTCTTTAGAAATATCTCGATGTGCGGCAGTCTGACCACACAAAATAAATTTCACTCCTTTTTTTGCTAATGCAGAAAGTAGTGGTGCATTAGGGTTTGCAATATTGTATTTGGCTTTATAATTTGTATTGTTCAAAATATCATTTGCGGCTGAACCGTGGATCACGAGAGCTACTTTTAATTTTTCAAATGATACTCCTGCATCAGCATGCATATTAAGATACCTTGCAGCAGTATTAAAAAGAGGATTTACTTTTGAGCTATCTTTAAATGTTCTTCCAACATCAAATACAGCTTTTAAATCATGCTGCACTTTAGTCTTAAAATCTGGATTGCTAACTGTATAGGTTTTACCATATTCAGTTATTATTTTACCTTCTTTAGATTTTTGTTGAGAAAAAATAAAAAATGGAAGTAAAATAAAAATATACGATGCTATTCTGTTTTTCAAGTTTTAAAATTTTGTTTCTAAAGATATTCAAAAATCTATTAATGGAAAGTTAAAATAATGTTTTGCTTTTTTTTATACAAAAAAAGCATATCTCCAAACCTTAGAAGATATGCTTTGATTTTATTAAAACGATTTTTTTACCCTTTTACAAGCTTTCCAAGAGGTTTGTTATTTATTAAAATAATATATAGTCCTTGTGAAAGTTTAGATACATCCATTTCGGGAGTAGGTATAGCATCAATTAGTACTTGTCCCTGTAGATTAACAATTTTTACAGAGTAATCATTTGTGGTTATACCATCAATATGTAATATTTTGTCAGTAGCAGTTGCAGGGTTAGGGTAGTAGGTAATAAGATGTTGTTTGTTATCAAGTCGAGGGATATAGTTTCCAGATATTGAGTAATTACCTAACGAAGAGTAATCAGAATACCCAGTGGTTAATGTTCCTTCACCTACACCATCAATCTCAATATAATAAATTCCTTCAGTAAGATTTTGGTTGATTGATGCGCTAAGTCCATTTGGATTTGAAAGTGTTATTTCTTCACCTGATTTATTCAAAATTCTAGCTTGGATGTTTAGATTGGGGTAGTCTGGATCTGGGTTAAAAGATAAAGATACATTTCCTGTTTCTACAACAAAGGAGAAAACATCCTTATCATTTCTGGTACTAATTAATCCAAAATTTTCATTAGCATTTACTTCCCCCGAGACAGTTACTTTAATGGCAGTTGCCTTATCAAAAGTATTACCATGGTCATCTTTTCGAAAACCAAAACCATTTATGTTATCAGAAATAATTGCGATATCGTCTTCTGTATTTGTTGCATTTGGATATTCACCACTACTCCAATGTCCTATAGGATTGTTGGCGCTCCACCCCATAATTGAACTCCATTCTCTGTGGCCTGAATAATATTCTTCGCCAGGTCTTCCATCATGTGATAATCCTAAAGTATGGCCCACTTCATGAGATCCTGTTTCGCCAGCCGCTCTGGTATCTTCTACATTATATACCCAACATGGATCATCACTATCAATAGATGCAAACGAATTTAAAAAAGCAACACCTCCAGAATCTGGTTCAGCATCTCTTGTTGTTGTAAAAATACACATCATTCTACGGTGTTTCGGGGTTGCGTCAAAAATATCTCTTTTGGTCGTTACGTTAAGATTAAACGGACGAAAATCTTCAGCCATAATTTTCCATACTTTGATTATTTTCTCATTAGAAAAATTAGGAGATTGTGCATTAATTGTAGCACCACCAAGCCAATTTGTACCTGAAACTAATTCTCCATCAAAATCAAGATAAATAATTCCAGGAGCTCCCGGAAGACTTTCTAATTGGGGAGCTGCTTTTGAAAATGTAATCCCTGTATCTGCTGCATCTTTTATGTTTGCTTTTTTAAAATCTACACAGAGAATTTTATTGATATCCGTTTCTTGGACAAATACCTGGCCATTGGATTCAGAATATAAAGTATATGCTTTTTTTATATCGTGTAATATAATATTTCCTTTTAGTGAATTATTTGTTTTAACAAAAGAGAATGAAGATAATTGATGACCATTAACAGTTCCTATTAAAGTGAGATTCTTTTCATTTTGATTCTGTACATTAAGCTTAAAAGAAAAGGACTGATCGTTTGCAATTTTTTTTGCAGAATACTTTCTTTTCTTTGGTTGAATCAGATCATTTATAAAATCTTGTTGATTATCTGATATAAGATAAGATTTGTTAGATTGACTGTAAACGTTGTAACTCCCTGTTATAATGGATATAATAAAAAAAAATTGTGTTAATTTTCTATTCATTTTTGCCCTTATTATTTATAATGTATTGATGTTTTTATAATAACAACAGTTTAATTTGAGCATACCCTATTTTTTATTTCTTAACATCAATTTTTGCTGATGCTCCATATTATTAGCTATTACAAGCCTATAGGATACGCTACTGGGTGATAGGTGAAGAACACTACGTTCAAAAAAAGGATAGCTTTAGATCAATAAATAAGTTAGATAGAACTATCGAAAGCTAGTATGTCATTGAAATGACCAATGCTTGGAATGTATTTAACTGTTTAGCATTCATAGTTTCAAGAATTAGAAAATTCAAAATGAAAAAAAGGTATAAACGACAAAAGCATATCTCTAAACTTTAGAGATATGCTTTGATTTTGTCAAATGTTATTTTTTATTCTCTTACAAATTTACCAACAGGTTTGTTGTTAATTAAGATAATATAAAGTCCATCTGCAAGTTCGGATAAATTCATTTGAGCAGTAGGAGTTGAATCAATGAGTACCTGCCCTTGTATACTTACAATTCTTATAGAATAATCATTCGCAGTTATACCATCTATATGTAATACTTCATCATCATTAACGGGGTTAGGGTAGTAGATAAATGTTTTGTTATCCTGCCCCAAATTAAGAAGCGATTGGTCAACATCAAATATTTTAGAAGTTACACTACAACCTGCCTCATTAAATACTTCTACACTATATTCTCCTACTTTGGTTGGTAAATACTCCGCCTGATTGGTATCGTCTATCGGCTCGCCCTTATAGTACCATTGGAAAGAAGAAAACTCAGAAGAGACAAATAGTTTGTGGCTTTGATTCAATTTTATTGAAGGTTGTTCTGGGTTTTCTGAGACAATAATTTTTACTTCAGCTCTTGTTTTTGCGATACAATTTCCTATAGTACCTTCTATATAATAGGTTTGGTTAGTATCGAGAACTGGGGTTTCATAAGTTAAGCCTGAAGCAATACTATTACCTCCTGTCGATACAGTATACCATTTGTATTCACTGTTTCCAGATATAACAATAGTTGCAGATTCTCCACTACAGATATTTTGATTAGTAACTACCAGTTGTTCTGGACTTGGTGATACAATTGCTTTTACTTCAGTTCTTGTACTTGTAGTACAATTTCCGATTACTCCTTCTATATAGTAAATTTGAGTATCATCAAGTACAGGTGTTTGATATGTTGTGCCTGATGCAATGCTTGTACCTCCAGTTGGAGTGTCGTACCATTTGTACTCACTATTTCCGGTTACAGTTAAAGTTGTAGATTCTCCACTACATATAGTTTGATTTGAAGAAACCGGTTGATTAGGACTTTCCGATACGGCTATTTTTACTTCAGTCCTTGTGCTAGTAATACAACCACCAATTACTCCTTCTATATAATAACTTTTGTTGGTTGTAAGCGCTTGAGTTTGATATGTCGATCCTGATGCAATGCTTGTACCGCCAGTTGGTGTGTTGTACCATTTGTAATCACTATTTCCAGTTGCGGTTAAAGTTGCAGATTCTCCACTACAGATGTTTTGATCAGTAATAATTGGTTGATTGGGAGACGCGATAACAATAAAGTTTGCTTTTTCTTTTTTATTATTACCCGAATCATTAGTGGTTGTAAGTGATACAGTATAATTACCGTTTGTGGCATATGTATGCGTAGGGTTTTCATTGGTTGATGTATTCCCATCACCAAAATCCCAAAGATACGAATTGATCCTATTGGTAGAAGTGCTTCTAAAATCAATTACAAAACAGTTTTTTGTTGCTTCAAAGTCTGATAAAGGTGGGTTTTTATCGTCTCCAGGAGTATAATTTCCTGAAATAGAGTAATTACCAAGGGAAGAGTAGTCAGAATATCCATTGGTTAATGTTCCTTCACCCACGCCATCAATTTCAATGAAATAAATTCCTTCACTAAGATTTTCTGAAATTGAAGCAGAAAGACCAACAGGGTCCGAAATAGCAACTTGTTGCCCTAATTCGTTTAAAATTCTAGCTTGAATATTTAGATTTGGATAATCAGGATCTGGATTAAAATTAAAAGTTACATTTCCTGTTTCTACTGCAAAAGTGAAAATATCCTTATCATTTCTAGTACTGATTAATCCAAAATTTTGATTTGCATCTACTACTCCGGCAGGAGATACTTTTATAGAAGTGGCATCATTAATTGTATTGCCATGATCATCATTTTGAAAGCCAACACCATTTATGTCACCAGAAATAATTGCGATATCGTCTTGCGTATTTGTAGCATCAGGGTATTCTCCGCTACTCCAATGTCCTAAAGGTTTGTTGGCGCTCCATCCCATAATTGGACTCCATTCTCCGTGTCCCGAATAATATGTTGTACCAGGTTTTCCATCATGTGATAATCCTAAAGTATGACCGACTTCATGAGACCCTGTTTCACCAGCGGATCTGGTTCCCAAATTATATACCCAACAAGGATTATCGCTATTCCGCGAAAATGAATATAGATAAGCAACTCCTCCCGAATCTGGTGCAGCATCTTTTGTAGTTGTAAAAATACACATCATTCTACGGTTTTTAGGAGCTGCGTCAAAAAGATCTCTTCTGGTTGTCACATTTAAATTAAACGGACGAAAATCTTCGGCCATAATTTTCCATACTTTGATTATTTTCTCATTAGAAAAATTTGGAGACTGTGCATTAATTGTAGCACCACTGAGCCAACTTGTACCTGAAACTACTTCTCCATCAAAATCAAGATAAATAATACCGGGAGCTCCCGGAAGACTTTCTAATTGAGGAGCTGCTTTTGAAATTGTAGTTTTTGTATCTACGTCTTCTGTATTTGCTTTTTCAAAATCTACACAAAGAATTGTATTAATATCTGTTTCTTTAACAAATACCTGACCATTGGATTTAGAATATAAAGTATATGCCTTTTTTATATCATGAAGTATAATATTTCCTTGTAATAAATTATCTGTCTTAACAAAAGAGAATGACGATAATTGGTGATCATTAACAGATCCTATTAAGGTAAGATCCTGATCGGTTTGATTTTGTACATTAAGTTTAAAAGAGAAAGACTGATTGTTTGCAATTTTTATTGCAGAAGGCTTGTTTTTCTTTGGTTTAATTAAATTATTTATAAAATCTTGTTGATTATCTGATAAAAGATAGGAATCATCAGATTGACCGTAAGTGCTGTGACTTCCTATCATTATGATAATAAGAAGAAAACACTGTACCAGTTTTCTGTTCATGTTGAGTTTTGTTATTTAGTAATTATTTCGACTGTAATTTTTACCACAACTAAATATTCTTAGTTTTAGTATAAAAAAATCTAATATATATTAAAATATTAATATTGTGGGCTATATTTTCTTCTTTGCTATATATATTAAAAAAATAAAAATAATATATATGTATTTCTATATTCAAAAAACACATATATACCATTCTTAGAATCTAAATTTAGAATATAAAAAAGATATCTAGATTTAGAAAAATTAGTGTTTATATATAATACATAATTATGAAATGCTTATGATTCTTTCTAGTGGAATAATTGTAGATTGTTTTAAGATAACCTCTTTGTCGGTTATCCCCCATATGGTAGTTTCCACTCTTTTCAAACCTTTATCGTCTACAAAAACGATTCTTACTTTATGATGTTCTAGATTTCCTAAAGAGAGTGCTCTCTGTAATTCTAAAAATCGATCAATTTGATCTTTTCTTTTATTTAATACATCTTCTTTGGGAAATTTTAAAAATTTAATCTGTTCTTTTTGTACCATTTGTACATTCATGTTTGGGGCCATAAGTACTGAGTTTGGTTGATTTTTAATTTGATAAAAACTAGTGTTTAGTTCTTGTTTTTGTTAAATATAGTACATTTTATCTTAAAAAATTGCATTTTATCTATGTTAATTATCAAAAAGATATCAACTTGTAAGAATTTACATTGTTGATAATTCACATTTAAAAAGTAAAAATTTAATTCACATCTTAATAATAACAGATTACTATTGTTACATTATATATCACTGTTGATCATTAGCTGTTTGGCGCATTTTACCTTTGTGTTTAAAGTTTGATTATTAGCTTTTTATAAGATAATTGATCCATGTTGAAAAGATATCGATGCTTGATAAAAGTTATTGACTATGATTTGTTTACAAAAAACATAAAGTACGTTTCCATAACCGTAGTTCTTTCCTTAAATTTCGCCTTTAAATATAATGTTACTTTGGAAGAATATTTAGCAGAATTAAATGATGCACAACGAGCGCCTGTACTTCAAATAGATGGGCCCATGATTGTTATTGCGGGTGCTGGCTCGGGTAAAACAAGAGTACTTACATATCGTATTGCTTATTTGATGCATAAGGGTGTAGATTCATTTAATATACTATCCTTAACATTTACCAATAAAGCGGCTCGCGAAATGAAAAAACGTATCGCGAGTATTGTTGGTCCAAGTGAGGCTAAAAATCTATGGATGGGTACGTTTCACTCAATATTTGCCAAAATATTAAGGTTTGAAGCAGATAAATTAGGTTACCCGTCTAATTTCACAATTTATGATACTCAGGATTCCCAACGATTAATAGCTTCTATAATCAAAGAACTGGGACTCGATAAAGATATTTATAAATATAAACAGGTATATTCTCGTATTTCCTCTTATAAAAACAGTCTGATCACCGTAAAAGCATATTTTCAGAATGCAGAACTAGTAGAAGCAGATGCCATGGCAAAGCGCCCTAGAATGGGAGAGATTTATCAACATTATGTTGATCGTTGTTTTAAGGCTGGAGCAATGGATTTTGATGACCTTCTATTAAAAACTAATGAGTTACTGAATCGTTTCCCTGAAGTGCTTGCTAAATATCAAAACCGATTTAGATATATCCTGGTAGATGAGTACCAGGATACGAATCATAGTCAATATCTTATTGTACGAGCATTATCAGATAAATTTCAGAATATTTGCGTGGTAGGAGATGATGCACAGAGTATTTATGCTTTCCGTGGAGCGAACATTAATAATATTCTTAATTTCCAAAGAGATTATGATAATGTACAACAATATCGATTAGAGCAAAATTATAGATCTACTAAAAATATTGTAGAAGCTGCAAACTCTATTATAGATAAAAATAAAACCAAACTTGATAAAGTAGTTTGGACAGCAAATGATGATGGACCAAAGATAATTGTAAATCGATTATTGACTGATGGAGATGAAGGGAGGTATGTGGCGAGTTCTATTTTTGAAAATCAGATGCAACATCAATTGAGTAATGGAAATTTTGCAGTATTGTATAGAACTAATGCACAATCCAGAGCTATAGAAGATGCATTGCGCAAACGAGACATAAAATATAGGATTTATGGTGGACTTTCCTTTTATCAAAGAAAGGAAATTAAAGATGTATTAGCATATTTACGGTTAGTGATTAACCCTAAAGATGAGGAGGCTTTAAAGCGAGTAATCAATTATCCAGCCAGAGGGATTGGAGCAACAACTGTGGATAAACTGATAGTTGCAGCAAATCATTATGATCGCTCTATTTTTGAAGTGATAGAAAATCTGGATCGTATTAATTTAAAGATTAATAGTGGTACTAAAACTCGATTAGAAAACTTTATAACCATGATCAAAAGTTTTCAAATCACTAATGAGACTTCTGATGCATTCGTGCTGGCCGAAATGGTTGCTAAAAAAACAGGATTACTACAAGAACTTAAAAAAGATGGTACTCCAGAAGGTATTGCCAGGATCGAAAATATCGAAGAATTACTTAATGGAATACGTGACTTTGTAGAAGGGCAAAAAGAAGTAGCAGATGTAAGAGGATCATTGGCCGAATTTTTAGAAGATGTAGCTTTGGCTACCGACCTGGATCAGGATACAGGAGATGATGATAGAGTAGCGTTGATGACTATTCATTTGGCTAAAGGACTAGAATTTCCATATGTATATATCGTAGGAATGGAAGAAGATCTTTTTCCGTCTGGTATGAGTATGAATACTCGAAGTGAACTTGAGGAAGAACGACGACTGTTTTATGTGGCATTGACACGTGCAGAAAAACAAGCCTACCTTACTTATACACAATCTCGTTATCGATGGGGAAAACTGGTAGATGCCGAACCTAGCCGATTTATAGAAGAAATAGATGAGCAATTTTTAGAATATATTACACCGATAGAGAGTTATCGATATAAGCCATTAATTGATTCTGATATTTTTGGAGAAGTTGATAAAAGTAAGTTACGACTTAAAAAACCAGTTTCTGGAGCACCACCACTGGCGCATAAGCCTACCGAAGAACAGTTACGTAAACTAAGAAAACTTAGACCTACATCTAATGATACGTCTGATATTTCATCTAATACAAATCTTTTTGATGAAGAACTCATTCCCGGAACAGCAGTTGAGCATATGCGATTTGGTAGAGGGAAAATTATTAAAATTGAAGGAGTAGGACAGGATAAGAAAGCAGAGATTCATTTTGAAAAAGGAGGGATTAAGAAACTGCTACTTCGCTTTGCAAAGTTGAAGGTTTTGTAGAATAACATAGGGGGCTTATTCCTTCATAGGATTAACTTATTATAATGTATTTTGCATTATCTTTATTTACAATCATTTTATATGGCAGAGTTCATAAAATTATACAATGAAAACCCAAACCCACGCGAAATACAACAAGTAGTTAATTGTTTACGTAACGGAGGTTTAGTTATTTATCCTACAGATACGGTGTATGGATTGGGGTGTGATATTACAAATAATAGAGCTTTGGAACGGATTGCACAGATCAAAGGTGTAAAACTAGCAAAAGCTAATTTTTCATTTATCTGTAAAGATTTGAGTAATCTTTCAGACTATGTAAGACAAATTGATAACAGTACTTTTAAATTGTTGAAAAGATCACTTCCTGGGCCTTATACTTTTATTCTTCCAGGTAGTAATAATTTGCCAACTGTATTCAAAAAAAGGAAAACCGTTGGTATTCGTGTCCCCGATAATAATATTTGTACAGCTATTGTAGAAGAACTGGGTAATCCTATAGTATCTACTTCTATCTATGATGAAGATGAAGTCATAGAGTATACCACAGATCCAGAATTGATATTAGAAAAATGGGATAACCTGGTGGATATGGTGATCGATGGTGGATACGGTGATAATATGCCTTCTACTGTAATTGACCTAACCAGTGGTGAACCAATATTACTAAGAGAAGGTAAGGGGAGTATCGACATTATCTAGCCGAGATAAAAAGCTTTTTATGAACGTTGCTTTCTTACCCCAGTATGATCTATTCCCTGGTTTCTTTCTAATTTTATCATTTCTTTTGACCTAAAATTTAGGATTAAAGCTCTTCGTTGGCTATCTGTAGTGTTTCCTTTACTATAATGTAGCGTGAAACCATCATGAAAAGTGCATCCGCCGACTTGTAAAGGAACAGGTATCGCATGAGTTGTATCGACGTTACAATATAAAGCTCCTCCATTAGGTAAATTGTTATGTTTTAATATTTGTTGATCTGGCACAGGGAGAAACCACATACAGCCATTACTCTCATATACATTATCTAAAGCTATCCAGCAACTTACAGCTCTCTTATCAGGTAAATTTATCCAATACGCAGCATCTTGGTGCCATGGGGTAGGAGTGTTAGTATGAGGTGCTTTATTAATAAGCATATCAAAATCTAATTCCATATCATCTCCCAATAATTTTTTCGCATAATGTAATGCCTTTTTATATGCGATATGACCTAGTATTTTAGGCACCACCAAACTTGGTCTCATGATTTGAGTAATCCGTTCAATTGCCTTGCTGGTAGTATCCATCCCTGCTAAATCACTTCTTAAATTTGTTGTTTTTTCCTTGTTATTCAATACACTGTTGTAGATCTCTAATAATTTTTCGGCTTCTGTACTATCAAAAAGCCGATCTATTTTGGTGTATCCGTTGGTTAAAAACTCTTTTTTTATAGTGTCCATTTTATCGTATTGTTTTTATCCAAAGATGAATAAAACATCTTTATAAATCTTCTAAATTTGTACTGCCTTACTTTTTTATACAAAATGAATACAAATTCAGAAGAACGTATAGTACATTTTTTACCAGATTATGGTATTAATGGGTGTTTACAGTTTGGATATTATAAATATTCTAAAGCACAACCTCAATTACCAATACATGAACATCGCAATACTATAGAACTATGTTTTTGCATTAAAGGAGAGCAACATTATGTAATTGGTGAAGAATTATTTCAATTGCATGGCAATGACATTCTTATCATTCCTCCAAACAAAGAGCATAGTACTGGCGAATATCCCGAAGATAAAGGAGAATTATTCTGGTTGCAAATTAATTGTTCTGATAACCAACATAGATTATGTAATTTATCAAGGGGTCATTCAAACTATCTTTTTCGAGAGTTAAAAAAGGCTTCAGAACGAACTTTTAAAGGAGCGTTTCAAGTCAAATTTATACTTGAAAAACTTTTAAATGAGCTAAAAACAAGCAGTAATATTCTATCCGAAATAACTATAAACCAACTCATTGTTCAGACCATATTAGAAGTATTGACTCTTTCAAAAAGAAAACAAGGCAGCCTTCCTTTAAAAAGATTAAATGATATCGATACTTATATTTTGAATAATTTACATCGTATTATCTATGTTGATGAACTAGCAAATATTTGTAATGTTTCTGTCGGTTATTTTAAATTCTGGTTCAAAAACATCAAAGGTATTCCTCCCAAAGAATATATAAATAGATTAAAAATCGAGCAGTCAAAAATCGATTTATTGAAGAAAGATAGTATTACTACGGTCGCTTTTGACTTAGGGTTTAGTTCGTCTCAATATTTTTCAACCACTTTTAAAAAGTTTACGGGGTATACTCCAAAAACCTATATTTCTTTAAATAATATATCTTCGTAATTCAAGTATTGATTAATAATATCGATTAGAAAATCAATTTTAAAAACAAATAATCCTTGAGAAACTTCTCAAGGATTATTTGTTTTTAAGTAAAAAAGAGTTTAAAAATTTACTTATATCTTATTCTTGTACTAAGTTTATCTCAACTCTACGGTTTTGAGCTCTTCCGGCTTTAGTTTTGTTGGTAGCAATTGGTCTATCTTCACCGTATCCTATTGCTGATAATCTAAACTGATCCACTCCATTATCTGTCAGATAATTTTTTACAGAATTAGCTCTGGAGTCAGATAATCTTTGATTAAGTTTGTTACTACCTCCACTATCTGTATGTCCTTCTACTGTGAATTTGGCGGTAGGATATTCATTTAAGATATTAATGATATCTTTCAATGCTTGATTAGATTCTTTTTTGATAGAAGATTTTCCTAAATCAAAAAGAATAGTCTTAGCATATGCATTAAGTGTTTTCTGGATCTCAGCAGTAACTTCAGGGCAACCATTATTAGCAACAGTTCCTGCTACGTTAGGACAATTATCATCTTTGTCCAAAATGCTATCTCCGTCTGTATCAGGCCAAGGGCATCCTTGGTTGTCTTGTGGTCCTGCCGTTTCGGGGCAAGTATCATCTTTATCTAACAAACCATCTCCATCTGTATCAGGCCAAGGGCAACCACTATTTTCTACTTCTCCGGCTTCTTCAGGACATTTGTCATCTTTATCCAATACGGTGTCTCCGTCAGTATCGGGCCATGGGCAACCATAATTCTCTTCTGGTCCTGCTTCTTCTGGACATTCATCAACTTTATCTAATACTCCATCTCCATCTTTATCTTTTGGTCTGGATTGATATATTGGCACTTTAAGACCTACATATACATCTGCTGCTTTCATTTCACTTCCTATTAATGCAGTTAATATGGATCCAGAACCAACATAAAAAGGTCCTGCTCTAAGTCCAGCTCCCCACTGAAAACCACCATATTGAACTACGCTTAAAGGAGAATAAAAGCTAAACCATTTACTCTCGAAACGAGGGGTTAAGGATACAATATTCGCAACTCTACTTCTGTTAACTTTCTTTTTTGAGGTAAGTGAAATATCAGAATTCAAATTCACATAGAATTTTTGATTGATATTCCAGTCCGCATTAATGTGTAAAGCTGTAGGTAAAATAGCTTTTTCTATATCTTTAGTGCTTGATCTAGTATAAAAATTTTCTATCTCATCAAGATCATCAATACTTTCAAAATCATCTTCATTAAGAACATTGTTGATGTCATACCTCTCTTCAACACCATCATCATATTTAATTGATCCTAAATCAGTAAGCGATAACCCAAATTTTAATTTATACTTATTGATGTCTTTTGGGGTATACGAATTCCCTTTACTATCTGTAGAAGTGTATGATTGGTAGTCAGGTCTCCATTCATATATAAAACCAAGATCTGCTCCAAAACCTTTTGCAGAATTAACAACTTCAAATTCATCATTATTATCTTCAAGGTTTTCACTATATCCATAATTCATTTCTCCAGTAGTTGTTACACTTCCGGTTGTTATGCCTCCGGGTAGAGTTGTACCATCTGCATCATAATCTATTGATACGTTTGTTCCGCTTGCATATGCATTTCCTAATCCTTGTAGGTATTTAAGTGTTATACCTCCTTTGATAAAATGCTGATCTTTATTCATAATAACACGACCATAGGAAGCACCAATTTCTGCCCATGCATGTGCACTAAAAAATAAATCTCCTTCATTTACAATAAAATCAGTACTCTGATCGAAGCCATCTTCAAGGCTTTCGAAAGTTTTACCATTGATTTCACTAACATTATAGAAAACTCTTGCCCTGCTATATAAAGCAATAGCATTTTTTTCATTGATATTAAACATAAAAGAAGGTCCCAAAATGTCAACGTTTCCTATTACGCTATTTTTATCCTTTGGAAATGTTTTTGCATCGTCTTCAATATCATAATTATCATCAAAAATATCACTAAAGTTAACGGCGTAATAATCATTTGCAGCAAAAGCACTGGCACCAATTAGGTTTACATCAGTCTTAAATCTTGAGTCCACAATATTAGCAGGGTTACTGATTACCCCATGAACACCACTGTAGTTATCAGTGAGAAATCCAATATAGGATTGAGATTTTACGGTTATCATACAAAGTAGGAGTAGTACCGTAGTAAATAGTTTTTTCATTTTTTTTAAGATTTGGTTCAAAAAATTTGGCGGCAAAGATATCAGTATTTTTTTTGTTCCAAAAATTTTATTTAGAAATGTCTTACATTAAAATAATAAATAGAAGTAAAGTAATAATTGAAGGATTAGTAAAAACCTATGATTGGGATTGCATTATTTATACTTGATTTTAGTATAAAACCACGTATAAATACGTGTATAATGCAGTAGGATTTTTAGTAACTTTAAGAAAACTTAAAACCGAAAAATGGTGTTAGGGAACTATCAGAAATGGTATTTGTTTCTTATAACGTATAAAAAGTAATGAACACAGATGTTATTATTGTAGGTAAAGGTATTGCAGGATTAGTATTGTCATTTCTTTTGAAGAAAAAAGGAATACAACATCTGGTTTTGGATCGTAAGAGTAAGAAGAAACACTTTGCTTTGGCAGAAACATTACCTCCTTCTTCAATGCCATTATTACATGCTCTTGATCTGATAAAGATATTTGAAAAAAATACAATTCGGAAAACATATGGCTATCATTCAATGTGGGGGAATACAAGGGTGTTAAATAATGATTTTTTCTCTCAATTATCATATAAAAATGGGTTAAAAATTAATAAGAAAACTTTAGTAGACGATCTTGAAGAACTATGCAATATGGATATGGTGAGTTATGAAAAGATGTTGAATATGATAATTTCTAAAGAAGAAGTTATTGTAGAAGTAGAAAATGATCATCAAAAAGTAATCATTAAAGGAAAGATGATTATAGATGCCACAGGAAGAAATCGTGCTATTCTTAATAAATTGAAGATCCCTATTCGATTATATGACAATCTTATATCTTTTAGCTGTCACTTACCAAGAATTGAACATTCAAAATTGACATATGATATATTTGTAGAATCTTTTGAAGACGGTTGGGGTATTGTTTCAGGTTTAGATGAAAAAACCAATGTTTTATCAATTTTCACGAATAAAGACAACCTTATTCAGTTGAAATTGAGAGATTATTCGAATTGGCAATCGGTTTTATCTAAAACTACTTTGTTAAAAGATTTTCTGGTAGAACAGCCTGAAGTGAAAATTGTAGGGTTAGATGCTAATTCTTCTATAGCTAACTATTTATCAGGAGAAAATTGGCTGGCGGTAGGGGATGCAGCTTTATCTTTTGATCCTCTTTCTTCTCATGGTATTGCCAATGCAATTTATACGGTAAGAGAAGCTTCAGATGCTATTGAATCTTATATATTAACAGGCGATCGGAAAGGATTTGTGACATACTCTAAAACATTATTTTCTATTTTTGATAGTTATTATATGGTAAAAAACGGGTTGTACAGAGCAGAATCCAGGTGGATGGAATCTTCTTTTTGGAAGAAATTTTTTCAATCAGAAGGAAGGGAAACTCATAATTTACCCAGGCAGAATGGCACGGGTATCATTTTGGATTAAAGAAAGAATGTAATACTTACTTGCCGAAATATAAAAAAGGGAGATCAGAATGATCTCCCTTTTTATATGAATAGAAAAATATTCTTTTACTATTTTCCTGAAGCTTTTTTCATACCATCTTCAATCATGTTATAAAACTGATCAAGTTTTGGTAGTACAACAATTCTTGTACGTCTGTTTTTTGCTTTGTTTGCTGCAGAATTATTATCAGTAACTGGTATATAATAACTTCTTCCTGCCGCAGTCATACGTTTAGGATCTACTTTAAAATCATTTTGTAATACTCTTACTACAGAAGTAGCACGTTTTACACTTAAATCCCAGTTATCCAAAAGTACTTTGTTTTTAATAGGTACATTATCTGTATGACCTTCTACTAAGAATTCGATATCTGGCTTATCATTAACAACTTTTGCTACTTTACCTAATACTTCACGAGCTCTTGCAGAAACATTATAGCTACCGCTCTTGAAAAGTAACTTATCAGAAATAGAAACATATACTACTCCTTTTTCTACATTAATCTCAATATCCTCATCGGCAAGATTTCCTAAAGCTCCCTTAAGACTTGTTACAAGTGCCAAGGTTACAGAATCCTTTTTGGTAATAGCATCCTGCATTGTTCTTATTTGTAAATCTTTTTCTTTTATACTTTCTAGAGATTTTTCTAGATTTTCTGCTTCCTTAGTAGAAAGAGTGGCTAAATTACCTACATTGTTTAATAGAGCAGAATTCTGATTTTTAAGATTAGATACTTGATCTTGAAGAACTTTAAGTTGCGAAGATGAACTTGCTTTTTCTTCTAGACAGCTATTTAATTTAACTGTAGCTGTATTTAATAGATCTTCAGTTTCTTTGTTTTTGGCTTCTAATTCTGAAAACTTCTTCTGCGAAACACAGGAAGATAGTAGAATTGCTAGAGAGGCCCCAATAATCATTGCTTTTTTCATTAGAAAATTTGTTTTTAGTCTTATTCTGGTTATATAACTCAAAATTATTAAAAATGTGACGTAATGCTAAGTCATTAACAATAATTTATTATATAACCTTATAATTGATCAAAATGTTTACGGTTCAAAATAAAATACTGCCATACAACGGAAAAAAGCGAATAATATTTCCCCGTTTTTGAAAGTTTTTTACGTTTTTTATTAAAAGTATTGAAATTTGCATAAAAGCTAATGTGTGCCTTGAAAATGGCAAAAAAATGAGAGGACTTTCCTTGTGTAATAAATCTGATTGCAGCAATACCGTCTAGGATCATTCTTATGAAAATCAAAAAAAACACTCTATTCCCCGGTACATTTTTAATCAGCAGATAAAGACCATTTCTAAAATTTAGAAATGTTTTCCTGGGATTCATAGAACTTAAAGTTGCTCCTCCTAAATGATAAATTGTTGATAAACCTTCATACATTATTGTATAACCACTACTGTGGATACGCCAGCAAAGATCAATCTCTTCCTGATGAGCAAAAAAATCTTCATCTAGTTTCCCAACCTCTTCAAACACTTGTTTTCTTATAAATAAGCAGGCTCCGCTGGCCCAGAATATAGGTGTAGCATCATCATATTGCCCATTATCTTCTTCGAGAGAGTCAAATATTCTTCCTCGACAATACGGATATCCCAGTTTGTCGATGTATCCTCCCGCAGCTCCAGCATATTCAAAATGAGTTTTCTTTTTGTAATCAAGGATTTTAGGTTGTATGGCAGCAACATTTGTATTGGTCTCAAATGTTTTGAGAATTGGAACTAACCAATCTTTAGTGACTTCAACATCACTATTTAGAAGACAAAAAATATCGGCATCAATTTTTGATAATGCATCATTGTATCCTTTTGCATAACCACCATTTACTTTGTTTCGTATAATTCTAACTTCAGGGAAATTAGTTGTTACATAAGCAATAGAGTCGTCTGTAGAAGCATTATCGGCAAGATAAACAATAGCTTCTCTAGAGTTTTTGATCACCGAAGGTAAAAATTGCTCTAATAATGATCTTCCATTCCAATTTAATATGACGACTGCGATATTCACATCTGCAAAGTAAAAGGAATAATTGAGATAAATTCAAATAAAAAAGAATAAAGTAACGCTATTGAATTGATATCATATCTGGTTTTGAATATGAAATATTAAAACTTTGAGTAAAAAACCGTAGTATCTTAAGCCAGAAAGAGAATAGCTATTTATAATCTGGTATATCTTTTAAAAAAGTGTATTGCTTATCGGTATAATTCATTTGGCAATAATAATGATCGAGACCATTAGAGATCATTAAATATTCTGAATTTAAAGCAAGATTGTACCTTGCAATCTGATCAAATACTCCCTGTGTTATTTTTACACGAGCTGATTTACATTCTACAATAAGAAAAATACTACCGTCTGGATTAAATATAATAATGTCATAACGTTTGTTAAGTCCATTGAGTTGTATTAGTTTTTCTACATTAATTAAGCTTTCAGGATATTTCTTTTCTTCAATCAGATAATGAACGGTATGTTGTCGTACCCATTCTTCTGGAGTAAGAATGATGAATTTTTTACGAATTCTGTCAAAAATAGAAACTTTATTTTCGCTATTTTTGAACCTGAACCGATACTCTGGAAAGTTAAGCTTTTGCATAACACAAATTTGATGATTTTTTCTGAATGGATGAAGTAAAACAAATCGTAAGTGATATAAAAAAAGGAAATATCAAACCTGTCTATTTCCTTATGGGAGAAGAACCATATTATATTGATAGGATTTCTCAATTTATTGACAAGAATGTACTTGCCGAAGAAGAAAAAGGATTTAATCAAATGGTATTGTATGGTCGTGATGTGAGCATAGAAGATATAGTGGCTAATGCAAAACGTTTTCCGATGATGGCAGAAAGACAGGTTGTAATTGTTAAAGAAGCTCAGGAATTATCCAGAACAATAGAAAAGTTGGTGAGTTATGTAGAAAACCCGCAACCTTCTACGGTTTTGGTGATGTGTTATAAATATAAAAAGATAGATAAAAGAAAAAAGCTTTATAAAATAGTTGCGAAGAATGGGGTTATTTTTGAAAGTAAAAAATTATATGAAAATCAGGTTGCAGATTGGATAAGAAGGGTTCTTGGTGGGGCCAAATATACTATTGAACCCAAAGCATCTCAAATGCTAGTAGAGTTTTTGGGTACAGATCTTAGTAAGATAAATAATGAATTAGAAAAGCTAAAATTAATTATTCCTTCGGGAACTGAAATTACAGCTGATCAAATTGAAAAAAATATTGGAATTAGTAAGGAGTTTAATAATTTTGAACTTCGCAAGGCTATAGGAACCAGAAATGGAGTTAAAGCACACCTGATTATAAATTATTTTGCACAAAACCCTAAAGACAATCCGTTGGTGGTTACTATCTCTTTACTGTATAGTTTCTTTTCTCAAGTATTGCAATATCATGGATTGGCTGATAAATCACAGCGTAATGTTGCTAGTGCATTAAAAATCAATCCATATTTTGTGAAAGATTACTCAGAAGCAGCTCATAATTATCCTATGAAAAAAGTGAGTGGGATTATTGCTAGCCTAAGAGATGCCGATGTAAAAAGCAAAGGAGTAGGAGCCACAAATCTTCCGCAAGGTGATATCCTTAAAGAGCTTCTGGTAAAAATAATGAGATAATTTATACTTTGGGATTTGTTGCAAAAACTGTAGCTTCGGTAATAAACCCTCGATCGTCCATTTCTAAAAGACTACTAATAGTATGGGCAATCTCTTCTCCTCTAAGTTTAGTTTGTTGTTCAGCCTCGGTATATTGTTTTGCTTTAGAATTATTAGCTATCCTATTGTCAGAAAAACTAGTCATTACCTCACTAGGATTTACTTGCATAACTCTAATATTATGAGGGCGTAACTCATTTCTCCAGCTCTCTGTCATACCTCGCAAAGCAAATTTTGTGGCTACATATGGTGAAGCCGTTGGCGAACCTTTTAATGAAGATGTAGATCCGATATTGATAATATTCCCGTATTCTTGAGCAACAAAATGCTTTGCCGACTCCTTAGCACATAGTGTAGCACCAAGGATATTGGTTTTAAACTGATCGATAAATTTATCGGCTTCGATATCAATAAGTTTTGAAATATATCCATAACCAGCATTATTGATCAATACATTAAGTCCATTCATTTTATTTTTGGCTTCCTGTACCATATCCTGAACCTGATTTTCTTGAGTTACATCTGCTTTTATGTAATCAACATGTAATGCTTTTGCAGTTTCTTGTAATGTTGTTTCGTTTCTCCCAGAATTACCACCTGTAATTAGTACTTTTGCATTTCTAATATTCATAATTTGCGCAATTTTCTTTAGTTGAATATCAAAAATACAGTATGTATTCTAAATCTTTTGTTAAGCTCAAAATATAATTTTATTAAGGAATTGGTAAATATGAAAAATCCTTTACTTCAGTCATCACAAAAGAACTCTGAACTTTAGAAATATTTTCTAGAGACGCCAATTTATTAGATAAAAAATCCTGGTAACGCTCCATGTCTTCTGCATAGATTTTGATTAAATAATCAAACATACCTGCTACATGATAACATTCTACAACCTCGGGGAATTGTTGAATATCTTTTTCAAATTTTTTTAAATAATCGGTTTGATGAAGATTTAAAGTAACATTACAAAATACCATCAATTGTAGCCCTGTTTTTTTACGATCTAATATGGCTTTATATGATTTTATATATCCTTCTCGTTCTAGTTTTTTTACACGTTCAAAGATCGGAGTAGTAGTTAGATTCAATCTTTCTGCAATTTCTTTAATGGTAATTTTACCGTCTTTTTGCAATAACAATAATATTGATCGATCAATTTTGTCCATAATATTTTTCTTTATAAAGCATGATAATAAATCAAATATAGAATAAAATTCTTTTTAAGTGTGGTATTGGTGTTTTATATTCTTAAAATAGTATAATATGTGGCTTTTAATTCTTTAATCTGTAATTTTATGAATTGAAATGGGTATTTATATGTTAATGAATTAAGAATGATAATAGAGAACTGTATACTATCTGTTTCAATTGAGATATGATCACCAAAAAAGAAAAATAATATATAGATGAAGAAACACGATTTTAACCCTGAGAGTTTAATGATGACACATGGTTATAAACCAGAGTTATCTGAAGGAGCTATTAAATGTCCTATTTTTCAAACATCAACTTTTGTTTTTAAAACTGCTGAAGAAGGAAAAGCTTTTTTTGAATTAGCTTATGGTTTAAGAGAGAAATCTCCTAAAGAAGAACTTGGTCTTATATACAGTAGAATTAATAACCCCAATTTAGAAATCCTAGAAAACCGTCTTTGTCTTTGGGATAAGGCAGATGATTGTGCAGTTTTTGAAAGTGGGATGTCTGCAATAAGTACGGTGTTACTAGAATTTCTAAAACCTGGAGATTTGTTGGTGTATAGTAATCCTTTATACGGAGGAACGGATCATTTTATCCATCATTTTTTGGATAAAATTGGAGTGCATACAATAGGAGTAATGCCTAATCAAAGTATAGATGAAGTGGTTCAGATGATCAAAGATTCTGGAAAAGCAAACCGATTAGCAATGATCTATCTTGAGACTCCTGCAAATCCAACTAACGACATTGTAGATATTGAAAAGTACAACCAGGTAGCAAAACAGTTTAGTACAGATGATAGAAAAGCTTTGGTAGCTGTTGATAATACCTATATGGGACCATTGTGGCAACACCCTTTACAATGTGGAGCAGATTTGGTGTTGTATTCTGCTACAAAATATATAGGAGGACACAGTGATCTTATTGCAGGAGCGGTTTTAGGGAATGAAGAATTAATGATTAGAGTAAAAACATTACGTACTTTCTTGGGGAATATGGTAAGTCCGCATACAGCATGGTTAATGCTCAGAAGCTTAGAGACGTTAAAAGTAAGAATGGATCAGCAAACTCATAATGCACAAATAATTGCAGATTATTTGAATAATCATCCCAAAGTTAAAAATGTGTACTATTTAGGGCTATTGAAAGAAGGAACCGAAGAATATGAAACGTTTCAAAAACAATGTTCTGCTCCGGGAGCAATGGTGTCTTTTGATATCATAGGAGGCGAAGCAGAAGCATTTATATTCCTGAATAACCTAAAACTTATGAAACTGGCAGTAAGTTTAGGAAGCACAGAAAGTTTGGCAGAACATCCAAAAACAATGACACATGCAGGAGTGGATGAAGAGCAAAGACAACAAATGAATATAACAGATCAATTAGTAAGGTTGTCGATAGGAGTAGAACACTCTAAAGATTTGATTTGGGATTTGGAACAAGCTTTAGAACAAGTAAAAATTGATTCTGAATTGGAATTAGAAAGATTATAAGATTCTGAAATTTATAAATAATAAAAAGCACAGTTAATTTCTAACTGTGCTTTTTATTGTTAAACTCTCTGTGTTATTATCCTTTATTTTCGCAAATATTTTTTAGTGTTGATAAGCCTTTGTTCCAATCTTCACCCATCATTTCTTCCATATCAGTAAATAGATTCATTAGATTAAAAGGGTAGGGCATTTCACTTTGAAAACCCCAGGTTACTTTTGTGGTATTGTCTTCCTTTTGTACCTTAATATATCCCTTTGCTTCACTTTCATAGGGTTCATGAAATTTGAGATCGGTTTCAAAAAGATTGGGTTCTTCAATTTTGGCAATGGTTTGACTGCCTTTCCCTACTTCTTTTACATCACTTTCCCAACTATTTTTCGCACCAATTGTACCGTCTGTACCTGTAAACTCTTTTTTCATATTTGGGTCATAGTCATTCCACGGATTCCATTTGTCTAAATCAGCGAGACTATTTACATTCTCCCATACCACCTCAATAGGGGCATCGATACTAACAGTTTTTTCATAAACTACTTCTTTAGAAACAAAGATTGCTGCTATAAGAATAATAGCAATAAGTGCAATGAGTACAATTCCTATTTTCTTTAAGATTTTCATATTGTTGTTTATTTATAGTTAAAATTAAATTCAATATATGATGCTTCTAACAACAAAAGTATGGTTCATAGTTTGCTATTTCAGAAATGAGGAGGTAAACAAATTTAAAAATTTTTTGCGAATATCTGTATATTAGCTAATTAGTATGTTTCTTGACGATCTAGCTATTCATAGTTTTGATGAAGAATGTACGAGACAGAATAATGCGAGCAAAAATTATTTTTATTAGAGATGGTTGGCTTCTGTACTAATTAACTCTTCTAGCCTCAAATGTTTTAAACAATAAACTTTTATAAGCTCTTATATAACAAATGTCAGTATCGTCACTATTAATCCAAACTTTTACAATATAACTTTTACCACTATCAGCGTTATAAATTGTACCGCCTGATAATACCCCATCTTTATAACTTAAATTTTCTAAAATATTCATTCCAAGTAAAACGCGACCTTGAAGTTCTTTTTGTGGGTTTTTATTGTCCAAACCATTAAGATTAGATAATGGACGCTTTGCTCGTTTATTGATTTTTCCAAAAAAATAATCTCCATCTTTATAGATTTCAATAACCGATCCCCCTGTAATTTCCCATTTTCCTATATAAGTATCAGAACTAACTGAAGACGATAGAAAAAGAAGGGGTAATACTAAGAATATGATAAATTTCATTAACGTAAACTTAACAATTTAATTAGATTAATCCTTAAAAAAAACTAAAATGATTTACATTATAACGCATAAAAAAGGCCTTACTGTCTGTTTCACAACAAACTGTAAAGCCTTCTTATTTTGAGTTAGGATTGTTATTTCAAACTACCTACCATATCTTCTGGTTTCACCCATTCATCAAATTCTTGTTCAGTTACATATCCTAAAGCCACAGCTTCATGTTTTAGCGTCGTACCGTTTTGGTGAGCAGTATTAGCAATTTCAGCAGCTTTATAATATCCGATTTTAGTATTTAAAGCGGTTACTAGCATTAATGAATTGTTTAATAATTCAGTAATTCTTTTTTGGTTAGGTTCAATTCCTTGAGCACAATGTTCATCAAAAGAAACACAAGCATCCCCAATGAGTTGAGCACTCTGAAGTAAATTTGCAGCCATTACAGGCTTAAATACGTTCAGTTCAAAATGTCCTTGCATTCCACCAACATTAATAGCTACGTCATTACCCATAACTTGCGCACATACCATAGTTAGCGCTTCACATTGCGTAGGGTTTACTTTACCAGGCATAATAGAGCTTCCTGGCTCGTTAGCAGGGATAATTAATTCTCCAATCCCACTTCTTGGTCCAGAAGCCAGCATTCGAATATCATTTCCTATTTTATTTAATGAAACCGCTAGTTGTTTCAATGCACCATGACTCTCTACAAAAGCGTCATGTGCAGCTAATGCTTCAAATTTGTTCTCTGCTGTGATGAATGGTAAACTGGTAAACTGTGCTATAAACTCTGAAACACGTTTTGCATACCCTTTAGGAGTATTTAACCCTGTACCTACAGCAGTTCCTCCTAAAGCTAATTCTGCCATATGAGGTAAAGTGTTTTCTAAGGCTTTTATTCCATGATCCAATTGAGAAACATAACCCGATAATTCTTGCCCGATAGTAAGTGGTGTAGCATCCATAAAGTGGGTACGACCAATTTTCACTACGTTTTTAAATTCTTCAGATTTTTTCTTAAGAGTATCTCTTAATTGAATAACTCCAGGAATGGTTACCTCTACCATTTTTTTATAAGCAGCGATATGCATTCCTGTCGGAAATGTATCATTTGATGATTGAGATTTATTAACATCATCATTTGGCTGCAATGTTTTTTCTCCTTCACCAATTGTTTTACCTGCTAATTGATGTGCTCTATTGGCAACAACCTCATTTACATTCATATTACTTTGAGTACCAGAACCTGTTTGCCATATAACCAAAGGAAATTGGTTATCATGTTTTCCTTCTAATATTTCATCGCATACTTGCGAAATAAGATCTCTTTTCTCTATCGGTAATGCTCCTAATTCGCAATTTGTATATGCTGCAGCTTTTTTTAAGTATGCAAAACCGTACACAATTTCTAATGGCATAGATGCTGATGCACCAATTTTAAAATTATTTCTAGAACGTTCTGTTTGTGCTCCCCAAAGCTTATCAGCAGGTACTTTTACCTCGCCCATCGTATCCTTCTCTATTCTATATTCCATTTGGTAAGATGATTTGTTTTTTTTTTAAGAGCGCAAATTTAAGCATTTGCCTCGCTATTTCTGAATAAAGCAGCTATTTTTTAATATATAAATTAAGATTATAAAGGATTTAAAAATAAATCATATTTCTGCTATGACATATAAGTAAGAGTTATTATCTTTGACAAAATTTGAAAATTAGAATACTATTATGTTTGAATTCGATCAGTACCTTGGTTTTTTAGCGTTTTTAACTATCCTTACCATTGGATTTTGGTTAATGATCTTTTTATTAACCTTTGTTGTTCCTTATTGGATTATAGGAGCTAACATCGAGAACTTTAAATTAAGAAGAGAGGCTAAACGAAAAGCAAAAGAAGAAGCATAATAGTTTATAACACATATATAAAAAGGAAGTCATTTTGACTTCCTTTTTTGTTTTGTAAATATCTTTTTTATTACCCTTCAAATTCTTCATCTCCATTATTCCCCCTTTGAGAACGTTGTCTTTTCTTTTTCTGATTAAATCTATAGGTGAAGGATAGATTAAAACTACGTTTCCTCCACTGAAATTCATTATCCGAAATAAATGTTGTTGTTGTTGAAGTACTTGTTCGTTTTCGAGAGTTAAATACATCACTAATGTTAAAAGTAAGGGAAGCCTTTTCTTTAAAAAGGTCTTTACTGAAGGCAAAATTCATACTGAAAATACCATCACTTTTTGTTTGTGCATTTTCACTTGGTCCTCTATAAAATAGACTGGTTTGCCAATCTATTTTTGCAGGTAATGTAACTTTATTATTAAACCTTGCAAACCAACTAAAATTATCTGCATCAAGATTTTCTCCATTATTCTCTCCTCGAACACTATTCTGAAATGCATTAAAATTACCATTTACTCTCCATTTCCTACTTGGATTGTAAGTAAGAGTAAACTCGAAACCATACCGATCAGAACTGGTGAGATTTATAGGTGTTCTTCTAATAATAGGGACTTCTGTACCAGGATTATTTGCATCTGCTCCAATGATAGCTGTGTCACCTGTATCTTCAGAAATAAAAGTGAATATCTGTGTGGAATGGTTATAATATATAGATGTATTTAAAGTAAGTTTTCCCATTCTATTTAGATACCCTAAATCAATTGCATTAGAGTAACTTGGGTCAAGATCCGGGTTTCCTTGAAATAAATTAGTAACACTGGATCTAGATGGAAAAGGATTAATAAATCTGGATCTGGGCCTACGTATTCTACGGTTATAACCAAGAGTTAAACTTTGTTTTTCAGAGATTTCATACCCCAGATTAATTGTCGGGAATATATCGGTATACTTCTTTTTACTAACATCATTACTAGTTTGTTGATCGATAGTAATTCGTGTGCTTTCCATTCTAAGTCCTAATAAATAGGATAACTTTCCCCATTTACTTCCCAATTGTGTGTACCCGGCATTTACTTGTTCTGTGTATAATAAGGTATTGGATAAATCAGAATTTGTAGTTATGGTTCCGTTATCTTCTAACTGTACCAGATAATCGGTATCCAGGTCATTAAAATTACCTCTATATCCTAATTCAAATTGAGTGTTTTCGCCAATAGGTAGCACATAATCGGCTTGCAACAGAATACGATTTTGTTCTTCTATTGTTTCTACAAGCTCTACAGCGGTTATATTTTCTTGTGTAATTTTTGATCGCTCATCTTCATTGCTGTCTTCTATCTGAAAATCGAAAGTTAATTTATGACCGTTGGTATCAAAATCTTTTGTATAATTAAGAGCGTATTGTTTCGTAATATCATCTTCAATTTCTGGATCAAAACGAATATTTTGACTTAAAATATCTCCATTTGAATTTAACTCTGTTATTTTATTTGTTGTATTACTTTCTTTATCACTAGATCTGTATAAAAAAGATGTAGTAACAGATGAAGTTTCATTGATATACCATTCGATTCCGATATTAGAATTCAATCCTTTACGTATCCTGTCAAAATCACGTTCTTCTCTTAAAAAGGAGTTTGGTAGGCTACTAAAAAGATATTGAGTTTGGGAAAAAGAATTCCCCGGAACTTCTCTATAGTTATATCCTGAAGTCGTAAAAAAATTAAAATCTCCAGATCGATAATTTAAGTTTCCCGAAATACCAGCAGATAGGGGGTAACCTCCATTGATGGTAACTGCTCCATTCATACCTTGTAATTTGCTTCGCCTTAGAATAATATTTAAAATCCCTGCGGTTCCTTCGGCATCATAACGAGCAGAAGGAGATGTGATTACTTCGACTCTTTCTATAGATTCGGCAGGTAATTGTCTTAATGCATCGGTGCTGTTTAAACCAACTAAACCTGATGGTTTTCCGTTAATAAGGATTCTTACATTATCGTTACCACGAAGCGCAACATTACCTTCGACATCTACAGAAACAGAAGGTACGTTATCTAGTACATCACTTACTGTACCGCCACTTACTGTGAGGTCTTTGCCCACATTATAAATCTTTTTATCTAATTTAATTTCGACAGTGGTTTTTTCTGCAATGACTACTACATCATCTAGTGTTTCGGTATCCAACCCTAGAGTAATTGTACCTAAGTTAGTGTTTTTGAATAACTTTTGTTTGGGAAGGTTTTTTGTTTTAAATGAAATAAACTCGACACTTATGTTATATACTCCGGCATCTACCTCGATATTAAATTTTCCGTTTTTATCGGTAATACCACCAGTAACAATTTTCTGTAATCTGGGACTAAAAAAAGCTATCGTAGCATATTCGAGGGGTTTGTTGGTATCTTGATCTAGAATCAGACCGGTAATATTTACAGGTCCTTTTGAAAAGTTTCTATTTTGGGCTGATAGCATAAGTGTTGATGCCGAAAATAATAAGAATAAAAATTTCTTCATTTTTAAAATTGAATAATTCCGACCAAAAGTATCCAAGCAGGTACAAGAAGGCGGTTAATGATGTGTTAAATGTGATGTACTTAAAATGTGTGATACGTAATATCACCTATTATGCATTACATGCATTTAGACATGAAGAAATGTAAAAGGTTTAATCTTATGCGAAAAAATATTTTGTAAGAGGGGGGTACCTATATAATATCAATAACTTTTTCTGGTGGTCGCCCGATTATTGCTTTATTTCCATTAACCACAATAGGGCGTTCGATTAATTTTGGATTATTAGAAAGTATAGTGATCAATTCGGCATCAGTAAAATCTTTACCTTTAAAATTTTCTTTCCAGATGGCTTCATTTTTTCTCACCAAATCAAAAGGAGGTATACCTAAGAGTTTAAGTATTCCTTTCAATTCTTCTTCTGAAGGTGGATTTTCTAGGTAGTTAACCACATTAATACCTTCTTTTTGTTCTTCAAGTATGGCAAGACATCCTCTGGATTTACTACATCTCGAATTATGATAAATTGTGATCATTTTATTTTTGTATTTTTTTAATCTTCATTTTTTTGCCCCATTGTCATAAGGTAAGCCTTTAAGAATTGGTTGATATTTCCATCCATAACAGCATCTACATTACCTGTTTCTTCTGCAGTTCTTACATCTTTAACTAGTTTATAAGGATGCATAACATAATTACGAATTTGAGATCCCCATTCTATTTTCATTTTTGAAGCTTCGATTTCATCACGCTGTGCTTGTTGTTTTTTGAGTTCAATTTCAAACAATTGTGATTTAAGCATTTGTAGTGCTTTTAATCTATTTTCTTGTTGTGACCTTGTGTCTGAGCATGAAATCTGGATTCCGGTAGGGAAATGAGTAAGTTGTACTTTGGTCTCTACTTTATTTACATTTTGTCCACCTGCTCCACTAGAACGAGAAGTGATAATTTCATAGTCAGCGGGATTGATGTCTATTTCTATACTGTCATCAGCAAGAGGGTATACATAAATAGAAGCAAATGAAGTATGGCGTTTTGCATTGCTGTCGAATGGGGAGATACGCACTAATCGATGTACTCCATTTTCTCCTTTCAACCACCCAAATGCATAGTCTCCTTCTATTTCCAGGGTAACCGTTTTTATACCTGCTACATCACCACCTTGATAATTAAGTTCCCTAATTTTAAAACCTTGCTTTTCTGCCCACATAAGATACATACGCATAAGCATACTTGCCCAATCACAACTTTCGGTGCCTCCAGCACCTGCAGTGATTTGTAATACAGCACTCATGCTATCTCCTTCATCACTAAGCATATTTTTAAATTCCAAATCTTCAATTAATGATTTGGTTTCATCATAACGCTCAGAAACTTCTGATTCGGTAGCATCACCTTCTTTATAAAATTCATAAAGAACTTCGAGGTCATCAACTAGTGTGACTCCATTTTCGTAATCAGAAACCCATTTCTTTTCAGCATTTAGAGTACGCATTAGTTTTTCGGCCTCTTGGGCATTATCCCAAAAATCCGGAGCAAATGTTTTTTCTTCCTGATTGGCTATTTCTATAAGTTTGGCATCAATGTCAAAGATACCTCCTTAACGCAACCAGGCGCTCCCTAAGATCTTGTAAAGTCTCAGTATTGATCATATTCTAATTATTTTTGACAAAAATAAGATTTAACAGTTCAGTAAGAAGCAATTTTTGTGTTATTTTATAGATTTAGGAATTTTATCACATAAATCATAGTGGCTAAGTTCTAATTAGAATATGTTTTATCTTTACTTTATAAAAACGGAGAAATGATACCAGAAGATTTTAGAGATTTTTTCATTAGTTCATCGGCTTTGGTTCAATCAGAAATTGTTTCCACATTATTGGAGATCTCTACTGAGGGTTCAGCCCTGATTGATAGCAATCAGAGTAAAGCCATAAGCTGTCCTCATTGTAAGTGCAATAAAATTAAGGCTAATGGTAAGCTCAAAGGAGTACAGCGCTATGTTTGTAATACTTGTCATAAAAACTTTAGTGAAACTACCGGTAAGTTCTGGTACAACCTCAAGAAGAAAGACAAAGTTAATCGTTATTTATTCTGTTTACTCTCTGGATATAGTATTCGCAAGAGTGCCAAAGAAACAGGGATTTCTATTCAGACTTCTTTTGATTGGAGGCACAAATTACTTGTCTCCTTTGGGAGCGTAAGTGTGGATGAATTCCAAGGAATCCTAGAGAGTGATGATCTTTTCTTTGCTTACTCTGAAAAAGGGAATCGAAATTTGGATCGTCCTGCTAGAAAACGTGGCGCAAAGGCAAGTAAAGCTGGTCTCAGTAATGAAAAAGTAGCTGTGATAGCCAGTTGTGACCGATCAGGGAACAAAGATTTCAAAGTAGCTACCAGAGGTCGCATTAGTAAAAGTGACTTGGAGACTATATTACAAGGGAAGTTGGCTAAAGTAGAAACCCTTTGTAGCGACAGTCACAGAAGCTATACTGCATTTGCAAAAGACAAGAAGGTAGCACACAAAAAATTTAATGCTTCGAAGGGTCAAAGAGCTGTTGACAAAATATATCACGTACAAAATGTGAATAATATGGATATGCGTCTAAGGAAATTTATGGAGCCCTTCAATGGAGTGGCAACAAAATACCTTCAGAATTATCTGAATTGGTTTTTAGTCTTAGAAAAAATAAAAAATTCAACCAGTAAAATGGCAACCGTAGCAGCTATAGCCTTTGCTTCCAATACTGCCTGGATGGAATTTAAAAACATAGTAGTAAATAATATGCTTTTTAGAACTTAGCCATCATAGTTTATGAAACTACGCTTCATTTGTTTATTCTTCCTTACAGGGAATATCATTTTTGCTCAATTTTTAGAAAAACAGAAAAATCTAGCCTCTTTTGATGGTTATTTTAAGTTCTACTATAATGAATCAAAAGATGAGATCTATCTTGAAGTAGACAAGCTTGATTCAGAGTTTTTATATGTACATTCTTTGGCGACGGGGTTAGGATCAAATGATATAGGATTAGATAGAGGACAGATTGGGGGTGGAGTAGTAGTTAAGTTTCAAAAATCAGGTAATAAATTATTACTTGTACAGCCTAATCAACGATATCGGGCGATAACAGACAATACATTAGAGAAGAGAAGTGTAGAACAAGCTTTTGCAAAATCGGTACTATTTGGATTCCCTATTAAAGAGGAGAAGTCTAACACCTATATTATTGACTTAACTCCTTTTCTTTTACAAGATACGCATAGCATAATTGATCGATTAAAATTTCAAAAAGAAGGAACGTACAGTTTTGATAAAACAAGAAGTAGTTTGAGTCTGGAAAAAACTAAAGCTTTCCCTAAAAACGTAGAATTTGAGGCTTTGATTACTTATAAAGGTTCACCCACTGGGAAAAATATTAGATCTGTGGCCCCAGACTCAAAATTCTTAACGGTTATTCAACATCATTCGTTTGTAGAGTTACCTGATAGCGGATATAAGAAGAGAGTGTTTGATCCTAGAAGTGGAGCTATATTTATTTCGTATTTGGATTATGCAACACCGATACAAGATCCTATAAAGAAGCGTTATATTATTAGACATCGATTAGAGAAAAAAAATCCAAATCAGGCTATAAGTGAGGCAAAAGAACCTATTGTTTATTATTTGGATCCCGGCACACCAGAACCAGTGCGATCTGCATTATTAGATGGAGCAAGATGGTGGAATGAAGCATACGAAGCTATTGGTTTTAAAAATGCATTTCAGGTTAAAATGCTACCTGCAGATGCAGATCCTATGGATTTAAGGTATAATGTAATACAATGGGTACATCGTTCTACCAGAGGATGGAGCTATGGTGCAAGTGTGGTAGATCCCAGAACGGGGGAAATTCTTAAAGGACATGTAAGTCTAGGAAGTTTAAGGATACGTCAGGACTTTTTGATAGCTCAGGCATTGTTAAATCAACCTTTTGCAACACGAGATGATAATTATCAACCCATGTTAGAAATGGCACTGTCTCGTATTCGTCAATTGTCTGCGCATGAAGTAGGGCATACTATCGGTTTTACACATAATTTTACCACAAGCACAAACGGAAGAGCCTCAGTAATGGATTACCCTCATCCAACAGTGGCACTTAAGGATGGTAAAATAGATTTGTCGGATACTTATGATACCAATATAGGAGAATGGGATAAGGTAACGGTGGCTTATAGTTATTCTGAATTTGGTAAAGAAACTAAAGAAAAGAAAGCACTGAATAGAATTTTGAATGATGCTTATCAATCTGGACTTCGATTTATTTCAGATAGTGATGCCAGAGCACAAGGAGGAGCACATGAGTTGGCTCATTTGTGGGATAATGGTAGAAGTGTTACCGAAGAGTTGAGAAATATGTTGAAAATTAGAGAGGTAGCAATCCGAAATTTTTCTGCAAACAACATAAGAAGTAATGAACCGTATTCGGTTTTAGAAGATGTTTTTGTACCTCTTTATTTCTTTCATAGATATCAAACTCAAGCTACTGTGAAGCTTATTGGAGGGCTAAACTATAATTATGCAGTAAAAGGAGATCAACAAACTATTGTAGAAACGATTAGTTCAAAAAAGCAAAAAGAAGCACTTAAGCAGGTTTTACAAACATTAGCCCCAGAGATTTTAGCTATTCCAGAAGATAAATTAAAATTATTTCCACCAAGAGCTTTTGGATATGGTAGAACCAGAGAGTCTTTTAAAGGAAAAACAGGAGTTGGTTTTGATGCTTTAAGTGTAGCTTCTACAGCGAGTGATATGAGTCTTTCTTTATTACTGCATCCAGAAAGAACATCTCGATTAGTACAACAAAAAAGTTTGGATCAAAATCAATTAGGGTTAGTAGAAACTCTTGATCAATTATTGAAATTCTCTTTCGAAACCAAAGCAAAAAACAAGTATCATAAAGAAATACAACATACTGTAAAAACTAATGTTTTAAAACATTTAATGAATTTAAGTAAAAATACACAAGCATATTCACAGGTTAATGCTATCGCTTATGCCAAAATTAAAGGGTTAATCCCCCTTCTTAAAAACACGACAGGTGATGCTATTGATAAAATGTATAATGATTATTACCTTAATCAAATCAATAAGTTTATAGAGAAACCAGAAAATTTTAAAGCATTACCATCTCCTAAAATACCAGATGGATCTCCTATTGGTAGTTTTAGCTGTGGTTTTTAAATATATATGCCTATTGTTTAATATAATTTAAATAGATATCAGTCTAAATTCTAGAATTTAGACTGATATTCTTTGAAGCCCTGCTATTTTACTTTTTATCTTTACCACTTTTACAAAATCGAAATACCAAATACGAAACTCTACATGACCATTGAAATTCAACTAAGGAATAAATTAAAAGAAATAAGTGAGATTTTAGACGCTAAGACAGAAAAAAATAAAGAAATCGGAGTGTTGTCCGGAGTTTCTGGAGTTGCATTATTTCAGTTTTATTATTCAAAATTTTTGGATGAGGATATTCATGCGGATAAAGGAGCAGAAACCATTACGAAAGCTGTAGAATTTATTAATGATGGGTTCACTTATCCTACTTTTTGCACTGGAATTGCAGGAGCTTGTTGGGTGTTGGAAATTCTTAAGGAAGAAGAGTTTGTAGAGTTGGATGATGATTTTCTTTCATCAGATTTAGATTCTTATTTGTTAGAGGCAATGAGGGCAGACATAAAAACAGGGAATTATGATTTTCTGCATGGTGCCATGGGGTATGGATATTATTTTCTAAAAAGATATCAAAATGTAACTTCAGAAGAATCAAAAACAAAGTATAAGGATTACCTGGATGAATTGATAGCAGAACTTAAGAAATCATCAAAAAAGAATGACTCTGGAATGTGGTGGGAATCTGTGCTAAAGCAAAAAGAAGATATTACCGGCTGTAATTTAAGCTTATCACACGGAATATCAAGTATGGTAAATTTCCTGTCTCGAATTGCAGAGCATAAAGAATTTTATGATGATGTTAGAGAGATGTTAGAGCAGACGGTAAAGTATATATTGCATTGTAGAAATAAAGATAAAACACTGACGGCTACATTTCCAAACTGGATTATTAATGAAGATGTAGTTGATAATAATTCAAGGCTAGCGTGGTGCTATGGTGATTTGGGGATTGGGATATCAATATATAGAGCTGGTAAAATATTAGGAGATACCCAAATTAGCGATGAAGCAATAGCGATTTTAAAATATTCTACGCAACGAAGAGACATTGAAGAAGCAGGAGTTCTGGATGCTGGATTATGTCATGGAGCATACGGTATACTTCTTATTTATAATTATTTATATAAAAAGACAAACGATGTAGCATTTAAGGAAGCTTCTGATTTTTGGGCTCAGAAGGCGCTGGATATGGCAATACACGAACAAGGATATGCAGGATATATGGTATGGCGAGGAGCAGAGGAAGAAAAGTGGAAAAATGAGGTTAGCCTTCTTGAAGGTGTTGCAGGTATCGGATTATCTATTATATCCTATTTGGCTCCTTTTGAAACCAAATGGGATGAGTGCCTTTTAATTAGTTAATTCCTTTTTCTATATAAAATCAAATAGTTTCAAAAACCACAGCTTTAAAAGATTGTTTTAACTACTTCGTGGTAAGATTTCCTGTCATTTAATTTAAAAAAAAGTCGAAATTCTGGAAAAACGAGCGTTTTTCCAGAATACCCAATACTACTATTTGCATTAAGCTTATGGTGTGAGCTATGTTTGTTTCTGTCAAAGCGCTTTGATGTTTGTTTAAATTTAAATATATATCATGAAAAACAAAAAGAAGTTAAGTTTTATTAAAATGAATGTTACGCAACTAAATGCTATTAAAGGAGGAAACATAATGAATCCATTTCGTACTATAGGTAAAAATGGTCCTTCAGAACAACCCGTTGGAGGAGGAGGAGCCTGTTACTCTGATGCACCAATGAGTTGTATGGTGTGTGTGTAATGTTCAAAAGTAAATAACACTATTTTTTCGATTTTCTTTGATAACACATTTTTAGCTGATTTGTGAGTACATAGTTTTTCGAAAACTGAGTTGAATCGTCTGAAAATACATTTTCAGACGATTTTTTGTCTGCACCACTTATACCTGAAAGTAGAAAATTAATACAATAAAATATTTAAAAATGGAAGAAGTTCAATTAACAAAGAGAGAGATTGAGGTTATTATTTTAATTGCTCAAGAGTTTACAACAAAAGAAATTTCTGATAAACTGTTTTTGAGTAAGCATACCATAGAAAGCCATAGAAAAAATCTAATTTCAAAATTGAATGTTAGAAATTTAGCAGGGTTAACAAAGTATGCTATAATAAATAAGTTATGTAAACTTTAATATAGTTACTGACCCGTTGTGCATTTTGAAATTAGTAGGATAAAAAATCTCAAATGCACAACGGGTAGTTATTTAAAATTTTTTAGGAGAATAAAATGTATTGGTTCCCTATTTCTTAGACTCTATATGTAAATGAGTTGTAAAATATGTAAACCGTCTGAAATGAACTTCAGGCGGTTTTTTTACTTTATAACAGATAAGAATTATATCAATTTTCAATGATTGATTCTGTTACTGTGTATATTTTGGCTTTACATTGTTTTGATGTATATAAAAAGCTTAGTGAAAACTACTTTTTTTATGACTAGACATTCACTTTCTTAATGGATAATAGTATCCAAAAAAACAATCATCGCATTTTTTCTATAAAAACAAAATCGAAATTCTGGAAAAACGATCGAAATTCTAGAATACCAGTCATAACTACTTGTTATTCAGTGTTTTGTTTTTGTATGTTTGTTGATGTCAAAGCGCATTGATGAAAAATAAGTTTAATAATTAAAATTTAAAAAAATGAGAGATTTAAAATTTGAAGAAGTACAAGAAGTAAATGGAGGAGTGGTTATCAAAATAATAGTGAAAGGTGGAAAAAGTATAGTAAAAGGAGTGAAAGAGGCGTGGAAGTTTGTGACTGCTGCTGCGGGAGGCGCTGGAGCAAACGAAGTATTAAATAGTGGTAAATAAGTTGAATCCAGAGGTAATTAATATTAAGAATTAATAAATTCTTGATATTAGATTATCAATTACAGGATGGAGGTCTAATAATAATCTAAGTATAGGTTTTTCATAATAGAAAATTGTTAGATCTCCTCTAAAGTGTAATAGCTTATTAAAAACAATAAATAAGTATGCTTTTTTAATGCTACTTATTAACATAAAAATAATAATTAATCACAAAAACCTTTATGAAGGTTTTATAAATACTATACATAATCATGAGAGAATTAAACGGTAAAGAAGTACAAGACGTAAATGGAGCAGTAATCGGTGTAATTGTAAAAGCTGCAGTTAAATATGGAAAAAAAGCATGGAAAGCAATATCAGGTCCACGTGTAACAGCAGTTGCTGTAGGTTCAGAAGTTCATGAAGCCAAATAGTTTTTGATAATAAACCCTCCTGAGAGAAAGCTCAGGAGGGTTTAAATAACAATTTTGTATAAAGAAATCACATCAAATAAAAAGATAAAAATCAATATAATGAAAAAATTAAATCTTAAAAAAAGTACAATTTCTAATCTTCAATTACAGCAAATAAATGGAGGCGTCTATCATGGAAATGCTGGGGTAGTTGATTCTTGCACTCCAGATTGTCAAAAAACGTTTGGGATTTGCCTAACAGGATCTGGAAAGAAAAAGACTTTTACAGGAGTATAAATAATATTAGATATGAGTTCCCCGCTATTTCGTAAAGAAGCTATACAGAGTAATACACAACGGTTATTAGGAGACGTTTTGTTAATTCGCCCCATATCATTTTGGATCTTTACAGGGACAATTACTTTGGTTGTTGTCATAGTGGGGTTCTTTTTAGCTTTCGGAACCTTTGCTCGTCGTGAAATGGTAACAGGGTATTTGGTGCCCGATAAAGGTTTAGTACGCGTGTATGCACCTTTTAACGGTGTTATTGATAAAAAACATAGTACAGATGGCCAAGAAGTTAGTAAAGGCCAAAACTTACTCGAAGTTACTACAGAACGAGGTACAAAAGATAGTATAAGTATCAATCAGCAATTGATCACCCGACTAGAGCAACAAAAAACAAACCTCGAACAACGAATTATTGATGAAACGCAAGTTCTGGATAGCGAAGGTAATCGCTTATCAGTAATTCTAGCTAATCACAAGAACGAATACTATCAGATCAATCAACAATTACAAAGTCAGAAAGAACAAGTACAGCTGGCAAAAAACCAATGGAATACCTATAAAAAATTGAGAGTAAAAGGGCTAGTTTCTGAAGATGACCTTAGTAGTAAAAGAAGTATGTATTTTAGTGCTAAGGCATCTTTTAATGCTACAAAAAGATTGCAAATTAATAAGAAAACAGAAATTGCTAATATACAAAAGCAACAAGAGCAATCCCCTTTACGCAAAAGTACCCGATTAAAAGAATTGCAAAACCAGTTGGTACAAATAGAAGAACGCCTTATAGAATTAAAAAACAGTCATTCTTATATGGTTAAAGCCCCGGTAAATGGTCGTATTACTTCAACTCAGGTTAATATTGGACAAAATGTATCTTCTGCTGTTCCTATATTAACGATTATTCCCGAAAATACAACGTTGTATGCTGAATTGTTTTTGCCTTCGAGAGCTATTGGTTTTGTAAAAAAGAATCAGCAGGTATTACTACGATATGATGCCTTTCCATATCAACGATATGGATTGTATCAAGGTAAAATTGTGCAAATAGCAGAGGCGGTTATTAATCCTAATGAGGTGGAGATTCCGATCCCTATGCAGGAACCTGTATATCGTATAAAAGTAGCCTTAGATGTACAAAATATTAGTGCCTATGGTAAAAAAATGCCATTACAATCAGGAATGTCTGTGGCAGCAGATATTATTTTAGAAGAACGCAGCCTGGGGCAATGGTTGCTAGAACCTATTTATAGTTTAAAAGGAAAATTATAGCATATGCAAAATCCAATTCATTTACTTCATTACGGTTGGAGAAAAAGAGTGCCTGTAATCATACAGACAGAGGTAGCAGAGTGTGGGTTAGCTTCTGTAGCTATGGTTGCTAATTACTATGGACATAAATCAGATCTCAATGCTTTACGGCGTAAATACTCTATATCTTCTAAAGGAGCAACACTACAAGGACTTATAAAACTAGCCGATAATCTTCAGTTTAGTTCGAGACCGTTACGCCTTGATTTAGAAGAGCTTTCTCAATTAAAAACACCCTGCATTTTACATTGGGATTTAAATCATTTTGTAGTACTCACATCTGTAAAAGGAAATAAAATAACCATACATGATCCGGCTGTAGGAAAAAGAGTTTTAAAATTATCAGAAGTTTCAAAACATTTTACAGGAGTCGCCTTAGAATTAACGCCTACACCAGATTTTAAACCAGAAAAAATTTCAAAAAGAGCAAAGCTATCTGATTTCTGGAGTAGAATAACTGGTTTGAAGCGGGTATTAACACAGATTTTAATATTATCATTGTTATTGCAGGTATTTGCTATCGCTACGCCGTTTTACATGCAATTGGTGGTAGATGATGTAATCATTAGTAGAGATTTGGATTTGTTGCTGATATTAGCTTTAGGTTTTGGACTTATGAGGTTGGTTAATTTGGGGGTAACAGCATTACGTGGTGTGGTTATTTTATATATGGGAACGCAACTTAATATCCAGATGGCAGCTAATCTATTACGGCATTTGTTAAAACTGCCAATGGATTACTTTGAGAAAAGACATATTGGAGATATCATTTCGCGATTTGGTTCTCTTGAAGATGTAAAACAATTATTAACTACTGGCCTTATTGAAACGGTAGTAGATGGTATAATGGCTATAGGACTTTTGGTAATGCTATTTGTATATAGTACTACACTAGCTTTTATCGTTATGGCTGCTGTAGCGTTGTATATTATTGTACGATTAGCATTGTACCGTCCTTATAGACAATTGAAAGAAGAAGCTATTGTAGCTGATGCCAAACAGAATTCTAATTTTATGGAAACCGTAAGAGGTATCCAAAGCGTTAAATTATTTGGTAACGAAAGTCAACGACAAACCGTATGGCATAATTATTATGCAGATGCCATGAATACGGGTATACGAATAGGAAAGTTGGACATCGGGTATAACTTTATTAATGGATTTTTATTTGGTCTCGAAAATATTATTGTGATTTACCTGGCAGCCTCTTTGGTAATGGATAGTTTGATGACTATCGGAATGTTGTATGCTTTTATGTCTTATAAAGGCCAGTTTACAGAAAAAGCTTCTGCCTTGGTAAATAAATTTATACAATTTAAAATGCTTTCCCTACATATGGAACGTCTTGGGGATATTATTCTAACTCAACAGGAAAAGGATATTGATAATAAAAGGGAATTACCACAGGTAAAAGGAGAGTTACATCTGGAAAATATTAGTTTTCGATACTCTGATAATGAACCATATCTTTTTAAGAATCTTAATTTTAAAATAGAAGAAGGAAACTCTATAGCAATAGTGGGAGCGTCTGGCTGTGGAAAAACTACTCTTATAAAGGTGATGTTGGGATTACTAAAACCAGAAACAGGCACCATCCTTATTGATGGGTATGATATACGGAAGGTAGGATTAAGAACATATAGAAATCTGATAGGTACAGTAATGCAGAATGATCAGTTGCTATCAGGAAGTATAGCAGATAACATTAGTTTCTTTGATCCAGATTTTGATCAGAAATGGATAGAACAATGTGCACAGATGGCTGCAATACACCAAGATATCATGGCAATGCCAATGGGATATCATACTTTGATAGGGGATATGGGAAGTAGCCTGTCTGGAGGGCAAAAGCAAAGGCTGTTATTAGCAAGGGCTTTATATAAAAAACCTAAAATATTGTTTCTGGATGAAGCTACTTCACATCTTGATGTAGGTCTTGAGTCTGTAGTGAATACTACCGTGAAAAAGTTAAATATTACAAGAATAATTATCGCTCATAGACCAGATACAATTGCTATGGCAGATCGAGTCGTTACCTTACAAAACGACCAACTGTTAGAAGTGAAAATACCTGATGTTGTTCAAGCTGTTTAATTATAACACTACTCTTAATTAAAAAATCAAGAGTAGTGTTATACAAATCTTTAGAAATGAATTAAATTCTTCTTTTACCAAGTAATTCTTTTATTTGGATTAGAAAGGCAATTATTATCATTATCTTTACTTGTACCCGTACAATGACAAGTGTTATTATCAAGTACACCACTAGCGGTACCTATGATTTCTTCGATAATTCCTCCTCCACGAATTGTTTTGAGATTTAGTTTTGAGATTTCTATTTTATTTAAATTTAACTTTTTAATTCCTGATTTTTTTTTCATAAGTATAACATTTTAGATTAACGGCTAAGTTATGTGAAAGTACTTGTTTAAGTACGGTATTGTTCTAACTACTACTAGAAATTCTAGAATTTCGATTGTTTTTTGTTGATTGATGCATAATGGTTTTGATGTGTTGTAATGTGAATATCAAGGAGGTAATGATACATATTCTTTGCTTGTGTTTTTAATAGAATAAATACATAACTAGCTCTACTATCTTATCTGTTTTGATTTATCACTTTGTTTTTTCTGCTAAGTATAAGAGGGGTGTTTTTGATGAAAACATAAATAATTATTACAAACTAGGGAGGTTTTTAAGAGATGTTTAGGGGGGATGAGAAAGTGTTTTTATTAGTGGTTATTTTGTAAATACAATGAGTAAATTTGAAAATAAAATAACGACCTCTATATAGAGAGATCCAGGAATGAAAAAAGAATACGATGTTCTACACAAAAACTATCAGTTATTTTTGTTCTAAATTTAAAAGACTAACTGATTTTAATGGTTCAGTTCGTTTTTTTTAAGGTTTTTGATAAAAAAAGAAGGTTTGATACCTGTTTGTTTATAAAAAGCATTAGAAAAGGTTTCGGCACTATTATATCCCATCTCATTGGCTATAGCTTTTATAGTAAATTTCCTAATCATAGTATTTTCTTTTAATTCTTTTACTGCATATGTTATTCGCAATTCATTTAGATAATTGATAAAAGATTTATTTTTATAATGATTGATAACCAATGATAAATATTTAACATTGGTTTTAATATCATCTGCTAAGGATTGTGCGCTTATACCTAAAGAAAGATATTTTTGATCATTTTCAAACTCATCTAATTTATTTAAAATATAGGTAATATGTTTTTCAGGTACTTTTATGCTTTTATTAGGAGAAGGGTTTTCTGTCTTAGTATGGTGACCATGAGTACCTGTTGTATTAGGTATCGTTTGTTCTGTCATTAATTTCTCAAACCGTAATCGATATACTCGTTTTTTCCTGTATTGATAGTATAACAAACCAATTGATGTAATTAGTATTATAGCCAATAAGATTATGCTGGAGATATAAGTTCCTGCATTTTTGTTTAATTTTTTAATGAGTTTTTCTTGCTCTTCTATTAAAAGAGGAATATCATAATCTTCTTTTACTTTTTTACTAATAAAAATTCGATCATTTAAATACTGATCTAGTATAGAGTTTAGTCTATTAAGATAGATGTTTTGATTTTGTATGTCATTAATATTTTTGTAATGTTCTTTTAAATATTCATATGTCTTTACATGTTTATATTGAGGAATAGAATTTAAAGTTTTGAGTAATGAATCTGTTTTTTTAAAATAGAAGATTGCTTTTTCTTTATTATTAAGATCATGATATGATTTCCCTAAATAAAAATAACTGTCAATGATATTAGATTTATCTTGAAATTCTATCATTTTTGGTAATGCTTTATGAATACTATCTATAGCTACAGTATATTTTTTTTGAGCATATTGATTGATACCTTCACAAAGGATGAAATATGTTTTTATTGAATTTGAGTTAAGATCTGTGTTTTTGGAAGTTTTATGATATCCTAAGGTGTTATAGTAAGAAGCAGAATCGTATTTTTTTAGTCCTATGTAAGTTTCAGCTATAGCGTGTATGGTGTTGAAATAGTGAGATTTATGACTGTTTTTTTCTTCGTTAGCATAAAAAACCATGCATTTTTTAAATATTGATATGGCTCCCTCTTTTTCATCTAGATGTTCACTTTTTACAATTCCAATCAAATATTCTATTCTGTGTAGCAAATTTGTATTGTAATTTGTTTTAGCAAATTTACGTGCTATAGCTAGATTATTTAATGTGTTTTCAATTTCTCTTTTTTTATATAAGAAATATTGAGCTTTGTTAAAATAAGCATATGCAGGATATTTTTTATTTTGTTTGTTTTTTGTGGTTTTTATGATACTGTCTAAGTATTGTATTCCAATAGAGTTTCTTGTTTCATAATAATGTAATAAATATGCTTCTGCAATTTGTAAAGTATCTTTATTTTTTTTTGCTTTTTCTAAATAGATTTCAGCAATTTTTTTACTTTTTATACGATTTGTTTGTGAATAATTAAGGTAGGTTTCTATAAGCTCATCATATGACTTTTGTTGTAAAGAATCTGTATAGTGTTGTGCAGTTAATGAAGTTGAGGTAAAAAGAAATTGTAGCAAAAAGTAATATATAAAAAATCTATACATAATAATTTTTTGGAGGAACATCTATTTTAGAGTAATATGCTAGTGCTATTCGCAAAAATAACATTATTTTTATTGGTTGAGTAGATTACAACATAAATCATATTAGTATCATAAAAAATGAAAATAGACCTTAGAAGCGATACAATTACCAAGCCTACTCCAGAAATGCTTACTGCTATGATGAATGCTGAGGTAGGGGATGATGTGTATAAAGAAGATCCTACGGTAAATGCATTAGAAGAGAAGATAGCACATAGATTTGGTAAAGATACTGCATTGTTTTTTCCGTCAGGAAGTATGGCAAATCAAGCGGCCATTAAGCTGCATACACAACCAGGAGAGCAATTGATTGCCGATAAATATGCACATGTGTATAATTATGAAGGAGGAGGAGTTTCTTTTAATAGTGGTGTATCTTGCAGGTTACTAGATGGTCATAGAGGTATGGTGACCGCTACTCAGGTAGAAGATGCAATTAATCCACCAGACTTTTATCATAGCCCATTAACAAGCTTGGTGTGTATAGAAAATACAACTAATAAAGGAGGAGGAGCATGCTATGATTTTGAAGAGATTAAAAAAATAAAAAAAGTGTGTGATCAGCATAATCTAGGGTATCATTTGGATGGAGCACGACTATGGAATGCCTTGGTAGCAAAAAATGAAAATGCTGTACAATACGGAGAAGTTTTTGATACGATTTCTGTTTGTTTAAGCAAAGGCTTGGGAGCACCAATAGGATCTGTTTTAATCGGGAATAGTGAGATTATGGAAAAGGCCATCCGTATTAGAAAAATATTAGGAGGGGGAATGCGTCAGTTAGGGTATTTGGCAGCAGCAGGATTGTATGCTATTGATCATCATATTGACCGATTAGCAGAAGATCATAAAAGAGCCAAAGAAATTGGCGAAGTGATAAAAAGATTACCTTTTGTAAAACAAGTAGAACCTATAGATACCAATATAGTCATATTTGTTATAGATGGTAATGAAGAAGATTTTATTACTCAGATGGCATCAAAAGATATTCATTTTTATGGAATGGGACAAGGCAAATTAAGATTTGTGACTCATCTCGATTATACTCAGAAAAAGCACGAATACTTTTTAGAGTTGTTACCTTCGGTTGCTTTAAATAAAAATAAAGCTACTCATGTATAATGAACAGCTTTATCTATAAACATTTTAAAAATTAAATTTCTTTAGTATCAGCACCAGATGCATTTTCTTTTACAGAATTGATTCCGTTTTCCATTCCAGACTCAGAAGCATACATTTGACTACTACCTATTACTTGGCCATTACCAGCTTTTAGATTGAAATAAAACTTACCATTTTTAGCTGTTTTACGTTCATATCGACCATCTTCAGATGCATTTTTTTTAACCGACGAGATTCCGTTTTCTGCTGCAGATTTACTGTTATATACTTCACTACTTAAAATTACTTGTCCGTTTTTAGCTTTTAAAGTAAAATGATAGCTAGACCCTTCCTTATTTTTGAGTTCAAACATATTGTTAGATTTTAGTTAATTTTTTAGCTTTTGTTAAAATTATAGAATTAAAAGGAGAAAGAAAAATATAAAAATAGCTAACTGTATTTTTTTAAAGTTCAACACCTTTTAATTGATGACAAGGCTATTTGAACAGATCCAATCCAGGAATATTTGGCATACCTTCTTTAGCAACTGCAGCTAATTCAGTTTCATTAACCTTCGTAGCTTTAGCAATAGCTTTGTTTATGGTTAAAATTAGATAATCTTCTAACTGTTCTCTGTCTTCTAATAATTGATCAGATATAGAGATTGTTTTGATTTCTCTATTGGCGGTGAGTGTAATTTTAAGCAAACCATCAGAAGTTTCTTCATCTACCAAAACGGTATTTAATCTCTCTTTAGTTTCCTCTACTTTTTGCTGGGTTTCTTTTAATTTACCCATCATCCCCATCATATCTCCAAACATGTGTATATATTTTTAAAATTTATAAATACAAAATTAGTATTTTGGTTGTTAATAAACTAACAAGATTATTATGAAAACTTCACACATGATATTCATTTTTATGACTTATTTTCGCAACTTCTTGTAAAAAAAATGCTATGACAACACCAGATACCAAAGTTCAATCACCAATTGCAGAAAAAAAACTCAAAAATCTGAAGAAACACGGTGATGTTCGTGTTGATAGCTATTTCTGGTTAAATGATCGTGAAAACCAAGAAGTAATTGACTATTTAGAACAGGAGAATAACTATAACGATAAAATGACTGCTCATACAAAGAAATTTCAGACAAATCTTTTTGAAGAAATGAAAAGTCGTATTAAAGAGGATGATTCTTCGGTTCCTTATAAATTAAATGGGTATTGGTACTTAACCCGTTTTGAAAAAGGGAAAGATTATCCTATATATTCTAGAAAAAAAGAAAGTCTTGATGCAGAAGAAGAAATTCTTTTTGATTGCAATAAAGAAGCAGAAGGACATAGTTATTATAGGCTGTCTGGACTTAGTATTAGTCCTGATAATAAGCTAGTAGCATTTGGTGTAGATACTGTAAGTAGACGTAAATATACCATACGAATAAAAAATCTCGAAACAGGTGAAGTATACCCAGAAAGTATAGAAATTACTACAGGAGGAAGTACCTGGGCAACAGATAGTAAAACTTTGTTTTATACCAAAAAAAATAATGAAACACTACGATCTGATAAAATTTATAGACATGTTTTAGGAACTCCGGTGTCAGATGATGTAGAGGTTTTTAATGAGACTGATGATACTTTTTCGACATTTGTGTATAAAACCAAATCCAAAAAATTCCTTGTAATAGGATCAAGCAGTACATTAACTTCAGAATATAGAATTTTAAGAGCCGATGACCCTACTGGAGAATTTAAAGTTTTTCAACCAAGAATAAGAGGATTAGAATACGGAATAGCTCATTATGATGATCATTTTTATGTGTTGACTAATGCAGATGAAGCTACTAATTTTAAGCTAATGAAGGTGTCAGAGGATAACACTGCCAAAGAAAACTGGAAAGATGTTATTTCACACCGTAAAGACGTTTTGATTGAAGATGTAGAGATTTTTAAAGAGTATTTAGTAATTAGTGAGCGTAATAATGGTCTTAATAAAATCAATATTAAAAGATGGGATGGTACTGCTGATTATTATCTTCCTTTTGATAACGAAACGTACACTGCTTATGTGAGTGCAAACCCTGATTTTGATACCAAAAACCTAAGATATGCTTATAATTCTCTTACCACTCCTAATTCGGTGATTGATTTTGATATGAAATCTAAGGAGAAAGAGATAAAAAAGGAACAAGATGTACTTGGAGGTAAGTTTGATAAAAATAATTATATTTCAGAAAGAGTATGGGCAACAGCCGAAGATGGAACTAAGATTCCTATTTCTTTAATATACAGAAAAGGCATACAAAAGGATAGAAGTAACCCATTATTACAATATGGTTATGGTTCATATGGGTCAACTATAGATCCATATTTTTCTACAGTTCGATTAAGTTTGTTAGATAGAGGATTTATTTATGCTATTGCTCATATAAGAGGAAGTGAATATCTGGGAAGGTCTTGGTATGAAGAAGGAAAACTTCTTAAAAAAAAGAATACATTTACAGATTTTATTGATTGTTCAAAGTCTTTAATAGCGCAAGGATATACTTCTGCCAATCATTTATATGCTATGGGCGGGTCTGCAGGAGGGCTATTGATGGGAGCGATAGTTAATATGGCTCCAGAATTGTATAATGGTGTTGTGGCAGCGGTACCTTTTGTAGATGTTGTAAGCACTATGCTTGATGATAGTATACCTTTAACCACAGGAGAATACGATGAATGGGGGAATCCTAATGAAAAGGAGTATTATGAATATATGAAGTCATATTCTCCTTATGATAATATTGTAGCTCAAGAATACCCAAATATGTTAGTAACTGCAGGTTTACATGATTCTCAAGTGCAATATTGGGAACCGGCAAAATGGGTGGCGAAATTAAGAGAGTTAAAAACTGATGACAATTTATTGGTATTACATACAAATATGGAAGCTGGTCACGGAGGAGCTTCAGGAAGATTTGAAGCACTTAAAGAAGTGGCAAAAGAATATGCTTTTTTGTTAGATTTGGAAGGTATTGAAGAGTAATTCAAAAAAATAATGTAACTTCGTACCGTTTTTGTAACAGTTAGTGGACCCCTATTTTATCTCACTAATCTGTAAAACACAATTATATGAGAGAAGATATTAGGGCTTATAATAATGTTTTAGAGCTTATTGGCGATACCCCGCTTATAAAATTAAACAGAATTATGAAAGACTTTCCGGGAAATTACTACGCAAAAGTAGAATCTTTTAACCCGGGACACTCCACCAAAGATAGGATTGCACTTTATATTATAGAAGAAGCAGAAAAAAGAGGTCTTATTAAACCTGGTGATACCATTATAGAAACAACAAGTGGTAATACTGGTTTTAGTTTGGCAATGGTTAGCGTTATCAAAGGCTATGACTGTATTCTTGCTGTTAGTTCTAAATCCTCTAAGGATAAAATAGCAATGCTTAAGAATATGGGAGCAAAGGTATATGTATGCCCGGCTCATGTTAGTGCAGACGATCCCAGATCTTATTATCAGGTGGCAAAAAGACTTCATGAAGAAATAAAAGGATCTGTATATATAAATCAATATTTCAACGAATTGAATATTGATGCTCATTACAATTCTACAGGGCCAGAAATTTGGGATCAAACCAATGGTAAGCTTACACATTTTGTAGCATGTTGTGGAACTGGAGGAACTATCTCAGGGACTGCCAGATTTTTAAAAGAAAAAAATAGTGATGTATGTGTTATGGGAATCGATGCTTATGGATCGGTTTTAAAGAAATATCATGAAACCAGAGAATTTGATGAGGAAGAAATATATCCTTATAGAATTGAAGGTTTAGGTAAAAATCTAATCCCTACTGCAACAGATTTTGATGTTATTGATAAATTTGAGAAAGTAAGTGATGAAGATAGTGCGCATACAGCCAGAGAATTAGTAAAGAAAGAAGGCTTGTTTCTAGGATATACAAGTGGAGCAGCAATACAAGGTGTAAAACAACTTGCAGAGCAGGGGGAGTTTGATGAAAACAGTAATGTTGTTATTATTCTTCCGGATCATGGATCACGATATATGAGTAAAGTATTTAGTGATGATTGGATGACAGAGCAAGGATTTTTTGATAGTAAAAATGAAATTGATGCAACAAAAGTTCAATTCATTAAATAAAAAAAATATAAAATAGAATTTTATGAACATCCCAGAATATAGGGATGTTTTTTTTTGATATAATTTTCATAATACGGTTCTTATTTCCTCAATTATTGATGTTAATTTTATTTATTAAATTACAGAAAACTATTAAAATACTTATGGTTTATTGTATAGTAGATTTTATAAAATGTTAAAATGACACTTTGTAAAAGTGAAATCGAATATAATTATGTCATCAAATCAATTTTCCGTATTTTCGCACACTTATAAGAAACAATTTTTTGATAAATGAGAGATTTATTTGATAAGATTTATAAAGACAAAGGGCCATTAGGAAAGTGGGCGGATCAGGCAGAAGGATATTTTGTTTTTCCTAAACTAGAAGGGCCTATATCAAATAGAATGAGGTTTCAAGGGAGAGAAGTAATTACCTGGAGTATCAATGACTATTTGGGATTAGCAAATAAAGAAGAAGTTCGTAAGGTAGATGCAGAGGCGGCTGCAGCTTACGGATCTGCATATCCAATGGGAGCTAGGATGATGAGTGGGCATACAGATCTTCATGAACAATTACAAGATGAATTGGCAGAATTTGTCGATAAAGAGGCAGCATATTTATTAAATTTTGGATACCAGGGAATGGTTTCTACAATTGATGCACTAGTAAGTAAAGATGATATTATTGTGTATGATGTAGATGCGCATGCATGTATTATTGATGGAGTTCGATTACATCAAGGGCAGCGATACACCTATCGACATAACAATATAGAAAGTATTGATAAAAACTTGATGAGAGCCACAAAAATGGCGCAAAAGACCGGAGGAGGGATTTTACTGATTTCTGAAGGAGTTTTTGGAATGCGAGGAGAACAAGGAAGGTTAAAAGAAATTGTTGCTTTAAAAGAAAAGTATAACTTTAGATTGTTTGTTGATGATGCACATGGATTTGGGACATTAGGAGCAACAGGAGCAGGAACAGGTGAGGAGCAAGGGATTCAGGATCAAATAGATGTATACTTTGCTACTTTTGCTAAATCTATGGCGAGTACAGGAGCATTTATTGCAGCTGACCAAGAGATTATAGATTATTTAAAATATAATTTACGTTCTCAAATGTTTGCAAAATCATTGCAGATGCAATTAGTAGTAGGAGCTCTTAAGCGTTTAGATATGCTTAGAACGATGCCTGAACTAAAGGCTAAACTATGGCAGAATGTAAATAATTTACAGAATGGACTTAGGGAAAGAGGTTTTGATTTAGGAACTACCCAGAGTTGTGTGACACCAGTGTATTTAAAAGGAAGTATTCCTGAAGCTATGGCTCTGGTAAAAGATCTTAGGGAAAATTATGGGATTTTCTGCTCTATTGTAGTATATCCTGTTATACCTAAAGGTTTGATATTGCTAAGGTTAATTCCTACAGCTTCTCATACTTTGGAAGATATAGAAGAAACACTTAATGCGTTTTCTGCAATACGAGAACGATTAGAAAACGGAACTTATAAACGTATATCTGCTGCTGTTGCTGCTGCAATGGGAGAGTGATAATTACAGAAAAATATATGTAAAAAATCCGCTAAATAGCGGATTTTTTTGTTTTTAGATTATTTTTACGTCTATTTACAAAAATGTCGGTCAAATACGCACATTCCATTTTCACAACGACATTTTCCATCAAGTCTTTCGGCACAATTAAGAAGCAGGCATATATCTGGACCTCGATAACCTCCAGTAATAGCTGTCTTTTCTTGTTTTTTTAGTTTTTTAACTCCGTTTACATTTAAAATGTTTTTTAACATGATAATTAGGCTTTAAGAATTTTTAAACTCTGATTTTTTTAGAGACACTCAGACTTTATGTCAAAGTTTTGTGTCTACTTGTAAGAAGTAGAAATGTTGGTCTTATTAAAAATAGATAAAATCTAAGAAGGTAGTGTTAGTTATTCATTATTTAACTAAGTATTAATAACCTTAAATATAAAATTAAGATTACATCTTAAGACATCGATATGTAGATAAAAATAGGTAGGGGACTAAATATTTTTTCTAAATGTTCGTCTCATCTTATGTTGTTCGTGTTCATAGCCATTCCAAAGGGCTTGGATCGCTTTATTCTCTTCAAGCTCGGGATTAGTTTCGACAACTTCGATCCCATTACGAAGAAAAGCTTCATTCATTTCTTTAAAAATAAGTGCAGTAACTCCTTTGTTTTGGTATTCTGGGTCTACTCCTATAAGATAAAAAGCTGCTGTATCATTTCTACGCTGTGCTTTTAGGATATGTAGAAACCTTAGCGGGTAGACTTTACCGTTCATTTTTTTCAAAGCTTTAGAAAATGAAGGCATTACGATCGAAAACGCTATAAGTTTGCCTGTTTTATCTGCGATGCAAGTAATGTACTCGGGATTTAGATATGGTAAGTATTTCTTCTTATACATATCTATTTGATATTGCTGTATAGGAACAAAAGTTTGTAAGCTACTATAGGTCTTATTTAGTAGATCAAACATGTCGTCAGCATATTGAAGTATCTCTTTACTTTTGTTAAATTTAAGGAGCTGAAGTTGATAACGTTCTTTAATTACCTGGGCAAATTTTATTACCTTTTCTTTCGTCTTTTTCGGAACTCTTATTTTATATTCTACCCATGTAGCTGCAGGCTCAAAATTAAGTTGCTCCATATGTTTTGAATAGTAAGGGTAGTTGTACCAGGTAATCATGGTATTTAGCTCTTCAAATCCTTTAATAAGAATTCCTGCTTTATCCATATTAGAAAAACCTACAGGACCTTCCATGTATTCTAATCCGTGTTGAGTTCCGTATTCTGAAACTTTCTCTAATAATGCTTTAGTTACTTCAATATCATCAATGACATCAAACCATCCAAAACGTACTTTTGGTTTTTTTTGTTCGTTTACCTCAATCCAATTTATAATTGCAGCGATTCTTCCTACTATAGTGTCGCCTTTGTAAGCTAAGAAATATTTTGCGTCAGAGTTTCTAAAAACAGGATTCTTCTTTGGATTCATCACATCTACTTCTTCCTTAATAATAGAAGGAACATAATATGGGGAATCTTTATATAATTCAAAAGGAAATTTAACAAACGTTGTTAAATCTCCTTTTGAAGTAATTTCTTTAATCGTAATCATATATCATCTCTAATTCATCACAAATATATAATCCTTTTATTAAATATTATGATTGCATACAGATCATTTTAGTAAAATTGCATTAGATTCTTTATTTAAGTACTTTAAAGAGTTTATTCTTGCCTTTAATCACTATTACTGATCTATTTTTTCTAATTCCTTGTCAAGATCCGAGTCATCTGTCTTATTATCTTTTTCTTCTTTGTTTTTGCGTTTTTGTTCTTCTTTTTTTCTTTTCTTTTCTTCTTTTTGACGCTTTTTTTCCTCTTTTCTTCTTCTCTTCTCTTCTGCTTTTTTATTTTTTTCTTGCTCTTTTTGGTACTTTTCGTACTCAGCATCTACATCTTCTTCTTGCTTTTCTTCTTCTTTTTTCTCTTGCTTTTCTTCTTTTTTCTCTTCCTTTTCTTTATTGTCAAGTTCTAACTCTTTTTCCATTTTTTCGAGCTCCTGGAGCTCTTTATCTATATCTTGTAGTTCTTGATCAACACCTTGTTCTTTCTCTATTTTATCCAATTCGGCATCAATATCATCGATCATTTTTTGCTTTTCTTTCTCTGCCTGGATTTCAGCTTTTTCAGCTTTTCTAGCCTCTTTTGCTTCACGTTTTAGGCGTCTAGCTTCTTCTTTTCTAAATTTCTTATCTTCTTTTTTAGAAATCTTTTCGTTTTCAATACGCTCACGCTCTAATCGTTCTTCAGTTCGTCTTTCATCAAGATCTTTTTCAATTTCTTCTCTGAAACCATCATCTTCAAAATCATTGACAAAAGGAGTTTTTCCTAATTTCAGACTATCATTTTCAATCTCTTCACCTTCTTCAAGTTCATCAAATTCACCTTCATTACCTTCTTCGTTTTCTTCTTTGCCTTCATTTTCTTCTTCTCCTTCTTTGACACCACCTTCTAATCCTGGCTGTTCAATAATCTCGTCTTTGGTGTGCCAATCAAATCGATAAGATGCTCCAAAACTTAAAGTAAACATAGAAGGAGTGTCTTTAAAATTGAAAGCAACATTTGCATCCAATTGTAAATCTTTATTGTATAAATAAGCTCCTCCGAGTCTAAGAATATTATCGCTATAAAAATCACTTTTCTGCCCCTGGTACTCTCCAAAAGCAGCCCATTTTTCATTAATTGTATGAGTAGAAGTAATAATCCAACCAATAATCGGATCATCTGTAGTGACCTTATCAACAATTAAGTTAGTGACTAATACCCAATTTCCATTTAAACTGGTGGTCCAGTTATTTTGAGTCATTAAAACAATCTTTGGACTAAAGCTATCATCATTAGGTGCAGTAAATGGGTTGTCTTTTGATACAAAGTTTGCTCCTACATAAGCAGAAACTGCTGGGATAAGACTTTTCCACTTAAACCTGTAGCGCTCTTTCCAGCTTTTTAATTCATCATAATTAGTAGAATCTTTCTTTGGTCTTTTATACGGATCGTAAATCAGGTATTTTGCACCAATCGTATTTACTTCAAAATTACTTCTCTTTATTTTTTCTTCGTTACCACCAATAGTTTGTTTAACTCCATCTGCTCTAAATGTACCATTAAGTCTAAGTTCTAATTGTTCAATTAACAAGCCATATCGCACAGAATAATCAAGCTTAAAAACATTAGTCTTTGTATTAAGGAGTTTATGTTTCTCTTTTCCAAAACCAAAACCACCTTCTACTTGTAAAACATTATTACCAACTGAGAAAGCACCTTGTGATGTACCAGGTCTATTGGTATTGATCTTCTCGGTATATTGTGCAGAAACCGTTAGGCTACATAAAAATAGGGTAATTAATAATAGAATAGACTTAGGGCACATATTCAATAGATTTGGTTCAAATATAGCAGATTTTATCATTTTTTTAGGACTGTCTACCTGTAATTGTATGCAGAGTTCATTATTTTTGAAAAAAAATGTTATGCAGGAAGCATCACTACAAGGGGTATTAAAGATAATTCTCATTATAATCTTAGTATATTATGGACTAAAGATAATAACGCGGTTATTTGGTCCTCTATTGCTTAGATATGTTACAAAGAAAGCAGGAGAGAAATTTAAACAGCAATTTGATCAATATCAACAACCCCAGCAGTCTACAGAAGGTGAAGTAACTATTGAAAAAAAATCAAAACAAAATTCTTCTAATAAAGATGTAGGAGAATATATCGATTATGAGGAAATTGATTAATTTGGCTCTTTATTAGTAAACTCACACACATCATGTCTTTAATCAAAAGATTCTTACCTCATATTCTTGTCGTTTTAGGTTTTGTAATAGTTTCATTGGCTTATTTTAACCCAGTATTAAGTGGGAAAATGCTCTATCAAAATGATATAAAGCATTATGAGAGTATGGCTAAACAACAAAACGAGTATCGAACTAATACCGGTAAAGAAACGTATTGGAATAATTCTGCTTATGGGGGAATGCCTACTTATCAACTGGGAGCAAAATTTCCACATGATTATATGGACAAATTGGATCGTTTGATTCGTTTTTTACCTAGACCAGCAGATTATCTTTTTCTTTATCTGCTTAGTTTTTATATTCTGATGCTTGTCATGCGTATCCCATGGAAGATTGCTATTTTGGGTGCATTAGCTTTTGGGTTTTCTGCGTACTTGATAATCATTATAGGTGTGGGGCATAATTCTAAAGCACATGCAATCGCTTACTTTCCGTTGGTTCTTTCAGGGATTATAATGGTTTTTCAGAAAAGATATGTTTGGGGATTTTTATTGACAGCACTGGCCATGGGCTTAGAAATACAAGCCAATCATTATCAGATGACTTATTACCTGGGATTACTTACTCTAGTTATGGGAGTAGCTTATTTTGTTGATGCTATACGAAAAAAAGAAATTCCACATTTTTTTAAATCTGTAAGTACATTGGTATTAGCTGTGCTATTAGGATTGGCGACAAATGCAACAACTTTATTATCTACATCAGAATATGTCGACACCAGTATTAGAGGTAAAAAATTATTGGCAGAAACTACAGCGACTTCTTCAGAGAAGAATGGATTGGATTATGAATATATTACAGAATACAGTTATGGTAAATTAGAATCATTAAATCTTTTTGTTCCAAAATTAATGGGATTAGGTCGAGCATCTGATTTGGGTACAGATTCTGCTTTTTATCAAAAACTGATTGAATTAGGACAACCGAGAGAGCAAGCTAATTATTATGCTAAAGTTACGGGGCTATATTGGGGAGAACAACCTTTTGTAGAGGCTCCTCCATATTTGGGGATAACAGTAGTGTTTTTAGCACTTTTAGGGTTGTTGTTGGTTAAAGGAAGACTTCGCTGGTGGCTATTAGCCGGAATGATATTATCACTCGCTTTGAGTTGGGGTAAGAATTTCGAATTTCTAACAAGGTTTTTTATAGATTATGTACCTTTCTATAATAAGTTTAGAGCAGTATCAAGTATTCAGGTTATTTTAGAATTACTAATACCTATTGCTGCTGTTTTTGGATTACATCGTTTCTTTAATGATAAAATATCTATTGAAGAAAGGCAAAAGAAATTTTTAATTTCATTAGGAGTTTTTGGAGGATTGTGTCTGATTTTTTGGCTGTTTGGAGGAAGTTTGTTTAGTTTTAAATCATCTTCTGAAGTTCAATTAGGGATTGAGCAACCTGTTATTTTTGATGCCATCAAAGAAGATCGAATTGCAATTATGAAAAGTGATAGCTTGCGTTCACTTTTGTTTATAATTCTAATGGGAGGTGTGCTTTGGTTTAGTTTAAAGAAAAAGTTTTCAGAAAATATTACCCTTATCGTACTAGGAGCACTAATTGTAATAGATTTGGTTACTGTAGATAGACGTAGTGTTGATAATGAAGGTTTTATCTCTAAGCGTGAATACAGAAACTATTTTCAACCAACTGCGGTGGATAAAGAAATCCTAAAAGACGAATCCTATTTTAGAGTATTAGATCAGGCTAGAGGTTTTAATAATTCACACACGAATTACTTCTTTAATTCTATTAATGGATATACTGCAGTACGCCCCAGAAAAATGGAAGATCTGTATTTTGGTCATATTGCCAAGGGTAATTTGCAAGTAATTAATATGCTTAACGTAAAATATGTAATTCAACAAAATAAAGAAGGACAACTAGACGTTCAGCAAAATCCCTCAATTAATGGAGCAGCTTGGTTTGTTGAAGAGCTAAAGTTTGTAGATAATTATAAAAAGGAATTTGAATCTTTAAATACTATAGATACCAAAAATACGGCGGTTATTAGAAAAGATTATCAAGGAGATTTTGAAGGTTTTACGCCTAAAAAAGATAGCATTTCTACAGTTTCAATTTCTAAAACCCAGCCTAATCATCTGGCATATAATGTATATGCTGCTAATCCTAGTTTTATTGTTTTCTCTGAAACATATTATAAAGATGGTTGGAACGCATATATTGATGGGAAAACTACACCTATATATCCAGTAAATTATATGTTAAGAGGCCTAAAAGTACCAGCAGGAAAACATTCAATAGAATTTAAATTCGAACCTCAGGTTGTTAAAACAGGTAGTGCTATTACACTTACAAGCTCTATTCTTTTTGTTTTATTAATAATAGGAGGATTGTATTTTCAATATAAGAAAACAGGGAGTTTATTCTCTTTAGCAAAAGAAGATAAGTAAGATATATTGTGAAGGTTCTGATCATTACATATTATTGGCCTCCTGCAGGAGGACCCGGAGTACAGCGATGGCTTAAGTTTGTCAAGTATTTTAGAGAATTTGATATAGAACCAGTAGTTTATGTTCCAGAAAACCCAACATATCCTCTAGAAGATACTTCTTTGTTGTCTGAAATTCCTGAAGGAATAGAAATCTTAAAACAACCTATTTTCGAACCGTATCGTTTTGCTCAGTTTTTTTCTAAAAAGGAAACCAAAACGATAAGTAAAGGGATTATTGCCGGTACAGCAAAACAATCTTTCATACAACGATTGCTGTTGTATATACGAGGTAATTTTTTTATTCCCGATGCTCGTAGATTTTGGGTGAAACCTTCGGTTAAATATTTAAAAAAATATCTTTCAGAAAACAAAATTGATACTATAGTTACTACGGGGCCACCACATAGCATACACTTGATAGGGAAGGAGTTGAAACAGCAAACAGGAGTAAAGTGGTTTGCCGATTTTAGGGACCCATGGACTACCATAGGATATCATGATAAATTGAAACTCACAAAACGATCTATGCAAAAGCATATATCTATGGAAAAAGAGGTATTAAGTACCGCAGATCATATTGTTGTTACTAGTTTTACTACCCAAAATGAGTTTAAAGAAATTACGGATACACCAATTTCTGTAATAACTAATGGTTATGATAAAGAATCGATTCCTGAAACGATTTTGGATACTAAATTTACTATTTCGCATATAGGATCTTTATTGTCTGGTAGAAATCCAGAGAATCTTTGGAAAGCCTTGTGTGATTTGACCAAGGAAAATAAAGCATTTTCTGAAGCATTTCAATTACAATTGGTAGGAGCTGTTAGTAATGATGTATTGTCTTCAATCCGGGAAGCCGGATTATCAGATTTTTTAGAACTGAAAGGTTATGTCTCGCACATAGATGCTATCAAAATTCAAAGAAGTTCGCAGGTTTTACTATTGATTGAAATCGACAGTAAAGATACTCGATGTATTATTCCTGGTAAATTATTTGAATACATGGTGTCTAAAAGACCTCTTATTGCCATTGGACCTAAAGATGCAGATATATCCAAAATTATTAAAGAAACAAATTCAGGAGTCTTTTTTGAGTATCAAGAGTATGAAAAGATAAAAGTCCAAATACTCGAATATTTTGTTCAGTTTCAAAAAGGAACATTAGCATCTCATGTTATAGGAGTAGGAAAGTATAGCAGGAGGGAGCTGACTAGAGTAATGGCTGAAATATTAAAGAATCCAGAAATCTAACTGTATTAAACTTCGATAAATATAATACGATTAATCTAATAATTTTTCGAAATATAATTTTTCTTCATTTCGAAATACCACTTGCTTTATAGTTGTTAATAACAAAATATGTAATAAGCTGATATAGCAAATATCAACTAAAGCTCAGCGAATATCCAACAATCTATAGCGAATAAAAAACACCTTCTTTTCGTGATAAACATCTTGCTAGGTTTGTATCAAAATATAAATTATTAGAAACAAAATTACGTAAGCTTCTCAGGTTTTGTTTAAAAACCAGAGCGTAAGCCTCAAAAAAATGTACAAATGAAGAAACGAAAACAAATTAAAGCAAGTGTATTGGCTATATTGATGATAGCCGTATTATTTATTGGATGTAGTAAGGATGATGATACACAACCACAGACAGAAACAGAAAACCCAACAGCCGAAGTTGATAAAGCACCAGAAATCAGTTCGCAGACATTTACCGTAAAAGAAGATATTGCGGATGATGTGGTTATTGGGAGTGTAGTAGCAAGTGATCCAGAAAGCAAAGCACTTACGTTTGTATTAACCCAAAATAGTAATGATCTTTTTGAGTTAACAGATGCAGGAGAACTAAGTTTGGTAGCTGATAAAAAACTAGATTTTGAAACAGTTACTTCGCATACACTTACCGCAGAAGTATCAAATGGTAAAAATAAAGTTAGTGCAAATATTACAGTTACTGTAGAAAATGTAGCAGAACCATTTGTTACCACTTGGAAAACTACGATGGCTAATGAAGAGATTTATGTTAGGATTGATAATGACTTTACATATGATTACACTATAGATTGGGGTGATGGTACTATTGAGAACAATCAAACTACTACACCAAGACATGACTATAAAGAAGCAGGGGTTTATACAGTTTCTATTTCGGGTACTTTCCCCGCTTTTGGATTAGTAGAATCTTCAAATGCTTTAAAATTGCAGACCATAGAGCAATGGGGAGATATTATCTGGGAATCTTTTATAAATGCTTTTGCTCAATGTGAAAATATGACCTATAATGCTACAGACGTACCTAATCTTTCTAAAGTGACTGATATGTCGGCTATGTTTTCTGTAGCTACTTCGTTTAATGGAGATTTGAGTGCTTGGGATGTAAGTAATGTTACGAGTATGTATCTTATGTTTAATGGTGCTATTGCTTTTAATGGAGATTTGAGTGCTTGGGATGTGAGTAAGGTTACTAACATGAAGCGTATGTTTGATGGTGCTATTGCTTTTAATGGAGATCTTAGTAAATGGGATGTGAGTAAGGTTACTGATATGGAAGATATGTTTTATAGAGCTAATGTTTTTACTGGAGATTTGAGTGCTTGGGATGTGAGTAAGGTAACTAATATGAATAGTATGTTTCAGAATGCTAGATCTTTTAATAGAGATTTAAGTACTTGGGATGTAAGTAAAGTTACAAACATGGAAGATATGTTTGCAGAAGCTCATGCTTTTAATGGAGATATAAGTAGTTGGGATGTGAGTAAGGTAACTAATATGAATACTATGTTTTATGGAGCTAATTCTTTTACTGGAGATATAAGTAGTTGGGATGTGAGTAATGTAACTTCTATGGGGGGTATGTTTTATGGAGCTAATTCTTTTAATGGAGATATAAGTAGTTGGGATGTGAGTAAGGTAACTAATATGAATAGTATGTTTAAGTTAGCTACATCTTTTAATAGAGATCTTAGTAGTTGGGATGTTCAAAATGTTCAATATATGGATAACATGTTGGATTATACAAGCTTATCTGAAGATAACTATGATGCTTTGCTTACCAAATGGGCTACATTACCTAATCTACAATCTAATGTTACTTTTGGAGTAAAAGAGTTAACTTACTGCGATGCATTTGAAGCTAGAGAGGCTTTAAGAAGAGATAAGGACTGGATAATTGTTGGGGATAGTAGTTCTTGTCCCTTACCACTTTAGATAATAAAAGAGGTTGTCATACTTGATAACCTCTTTTTTTATAGCATTTTTATAAGAAAAATATAATGCATATATCATATAAGATCTAGAGGATATCATATTACGATCTATCTTCTATGGTGAGAAAATAATGAAATGGCGATATACTGCTATACCTAATTCTGTATTTTGTACTTTTAACCTTTAAAATTACATTATCAAAAGATAGTAATGGGAGTTGTCATTAATCAAACCATACGAAATATTATTATTACCTGTGTAGGGTTTGGTATTGGAGCTGTAAATACCTTGTTCTTATTCACTAATTTTATGAATGAAGAAGATTATGGATTGGTCTCTTATCTAATGACAGCTTCAAATCTGATATGGCCCTTAATGGCTTTTGGTGTACACAATACGCTGGTGAAATTTTTTTCATCCTATTCAGATGAGAAGCAACAGGATAAGTTTCTAACTATGATGTTGATCTTACCTTTTTTGGTAGCCTTGATTCTGGGATTGATAGGCATGTTTTTCTATTCAACAATTCTTGATTTGTTTAGTGATAAGAATACAATAGTACAACCTTATGTATGGACTATTTTTATTCTGGCATTTGCAGTATCTTATTTTGAAGTGTTTTTTGCATGGTCCAAAGTAAAGCTTAAGAGTGTATTCGGAAACGTAATGAAAGAACTGTTTTTAAGGCTATGCATCAGTATTCTTTTGTTTATGGTGTATTTTGAAATCCTTACAATTGAGCAATTCGTATACGCACTTATGATTGCATATCTATTACGTACAGGTATTATGCAAGTATATGCGTTGAAACTTCATCGTTTTAAACCAAAGTTTTCATTACCTAACAATTATATTTCTGTATTCAAATATTCTGGATTGATTTTAATTGCGGGCTCTGTAGCTACCTTATTAATTGATTTGGATAAGACGATGATAGAACGCTATCTTCTTATAGAAAATGTGGCTAAATATGGTATATGCGCCTATATTGCAAGTGTAATTATTATTCCTTCGAGGGCGATGCACCAGATTACATATCCGTTAACAGCCAAATTAATTAATGAAAAAGCAAAAGATCAATTACGGGATTTGTATAAAAAAAGTTCTATTAACCTTTTAGTGGCAAGTGGATTGCTTTTTGTGCTGATTATTTGCAATGTAAACCAGCTTTTTGAAATTATCCCTAATGAGTATGAACTGCTTATCTGGGTTGTGGTTTTGATTGGAAGTGCTAAATTATTTGATAATCTTTTAGGGAATAATAATGCGATCCTGTACAGTTCTGATTATTACAGAATGGTACTATATATAGGAGTAGGGATGGCAATTCTTACTGTTATACTCAATATGCTTTGGATTCCTGCTTTTGGGGTTACCGGAGCAGCTATTGCTACATGCATTGCAGTGTTTTGTTATAATTTTGCTAAGTTATGGATTGTCTATGCTAAATTTAAGATGCATCCATTTTCAAAAAAAACAGCTTTGGCATTAACTCTAATTATAGCTTTTGTTTTTGGATTTTATTTTTGGGAATTACCGTTTCACCCGATTCTTAATATCATTTTTAAAAGCATTATAATTGGCTTGGGATATGCTATTGTTTTTTATATGCTGAAAGTATCTGTCGATATTAATAATTTAATAAAGAAAATCCCTCGAGGTGCTTAAAGCATACTACTCTGAGGGATTTTCCAACTAACCAACCAAAAAATTTAATGTCTTATATGTCTTCTTAGCTTCTACTTCTGCTACTACGAGAGCGAGAATTGTTTGATCTCGATGCTCTGTTAGAAGTATTGCTTCTTTGTCTGTTTGTTTTTGTTCTGGGTGTATTTGTTCTCTTACTACTATATTGACTGTTATTAGAACGTCTTGTTACATTACCAGAGTAATTTCTACCAGAATTTCTTTGTCTTCGAACCTGATTTGTCTTTGCTACCGCATTACGAGATCTACTGTTTCTATCGTACTTAGGTCTGTTGTTTACAGCACTTCGGGTTCGTTGTTGAGTTGATTGAACTCTTTGTCTAGAGGGAGTACTTCTATTGTTTGATTGTACTCTCTGTCTGGCTTTAGTATTTCTACTCACCGTACGTGTTCTTGTATTCGGTGTTACAGAACGTGTTCTGTTTATATTTCCAACCTTATTGTTGTTTGATCTACTTCTTGTAGTACTTCTGGTACTATGATTATTTGATCTGCTACGAGTTGCATTGCCTCTATTATAATTAGATCTACTACGAGCTACTTTATTATAGTTACGATCATTTCTTTTATACATTGCTGTTCTATGACCTCTTGTTCTATATGTAATACCTCTGGCACTAGAACCTCTATATCCTCTGTTATAACTCGATACTCTACTATGAGGCCTGTAATAGTTACGACTTCTATATGGTCTGTGGTAATATCCACTATAATAATTAGATCTGTATACAGTATATGAACATCTATAAGGCGTATAATATCTTCTGTATGGTCTTTCGTACACAATACATCTGCTTACTACTGGTACTGTAAAATATGCGTGAAAAGGTCTGTATTCATAGTATCTGTTATAACGGTTGATATAACCAGTACAGTTTAAGAAATTTCCGTAGCCGTTATAATGCACATATAATCCACCAACTCGCGAGATACGCCCATAGTTATTATAATTGATATATATGTCTCCGGCTTGTACAATCCTACCATTATAGTCATAAAAGATTGGTACATCTTCTATTTGTACTACAGCTCCATAATCATCATATTGTACATAAGCATCATAATCATATCCAGAATTAAAACTTATGTTTACTCCAGGAGCATTAACACCGATACTTACATCGCTTCTTTGTCCATTGATATAAAAATCAAATTGACCATCTGCATATACCGAAAAATTAATTCCTCCTTCAGAGAAGATGAATGATTTTCCATAATTGTAATATCGAGCAGACGATTCTGTATTCGTTTCTGAAGCGTTAGCAGTAAATGATGCTAACAATAAGCCTGTAAAAAGTAAAACAAAATTTTTCATAATCTGTGGTTTTAAATATGAGAACAGAAATTAATTTTTCATTCTCAATTTTATAGTATCAAGCAGTGTGCCAAAAACTTAAATAGCTGCAAAACAGTGTTGTATGTTTTGTAGTGTGACTAGTTGTTATGTTTAGGATATACATTATCCAGAAAAAAGTGTGAAAATAAATTAATGATTGGGGTAACAATATTCTTTGTGTATTGATATGAAGGTATAAACTTTAAAAAATTAAGATGATGAATACGTTAAAAAATATTTTCACAATAGTAGTGTTAGCTGCTTTTATGATGAGCAGTTGTTCAAAAAATGATGATGCTCTTATACCACAGCAAGAAATTCTTGATTATGATGATATTCTGGGATTTTATGAGTCTAATGGTGTGCAAAAACAAGATTTTACACTTGATGCAACCACAGGAGGTACTTTTACTGGAGAGGATGGAACTAAGATCACTTTTCCTCCAAATTCACTGGTTGATGGTGATGGAAATTTGATTAGCGGTACAGTAGATGTTGCTATTAAAGAAATTTTTAAGGCAAGTCAAATGATTTTGTCAAATAAACCTACTAATGCAATTAATTTTTCTGACGAAAATACCTTTCTTCTTTCTGAAGGAGAGACAGAAGTTGTGGTTACCCAAAATGGTAATTCTCTAGATATGGCGCCAGGTACATTTTATCAGGTTCAGGTACCGTCTGCAGGAGGAGAAGATAATGATATGCTCCCTTTTGCTGGTACTGCAACAAATGATGGAGGTATTGTTTGGAATGCTACACGAGATGGTGCAAGTGGTAATAGTGCAAGTGGTATTGTATATAATGCAGCTCCATCTTCTTATATCTATGATGTATTTGAAACAGGATGGTCAAATTGTGATAAGTTTTATGCATATCCAGGAGCAAAAACCACAAATTATATCAATTTAACTAATAGCCCTAATGCTACAGAAACCGCAGTGTATTTAATCTTTGAAGAAAATAACTTACCTGCCGTTGTTAAAATTTTTAATGCTGGGACCCCAATTATACAAAGCTATACAGATTCTTTGCCAGTAGGGTTAGAAGTTACCTATGTAGTAATTACTATCGAGAATAATCAACAGTATTTGGCAACGAAAAGCGTAGTTATTTCTGAAGAAGAGGAACTTTCGTTTACTTTTGAGCCTAAAACTACACAAGAAATTTTGGATGCCCTTGCTTTATTAGATTAATACAATAATTGGTTTATGTTTTAGATCGATATACAAAATATTTTAATACGATATTTTGTATATCGATTGTATTATAATATGGAAATCACAAATTGCTTATTTCTAGTTGGGAAATAGGCTCTTATCGATATTAGGGATTATTTTAAGTGCATTTTTATAATATAACTTTTTTAATACTTCATCATCAAGATCTAATCCATACATTTTCCAGAACGCATGATATCTTTTGTAGTAAGGAAAATATTCATCGTCTGATTCTAAAACTCTAAAGTAGGTATAGTATTCTTCGGGATTCCATGAATCTTTTCCGAACATTACTCTATCCTGATATTTAGTAAGGAAAGCTTTTGCGTTACGAGGTTGCCGCCCCAATTCTGCTATAACCGCTCCAATCTCGCTATACATATTAGGCATTTCATCCATAAGTTCAGCAAGTTTTGCAAGATTGTTTCCATACCAACCCAAATGGGCATTGATAAATTTAGTGTTTTTATGTTTTTTAAAAATATTGTGTTGTTCTTGTATTATGGTTTTCCATGAACCGGTTACTTTGGAATCTCTTTTTCTTCTTGATCGCAGTTTAAGTTCTAACCAGCGTTCATTTTTATTATCATGTGCATCCCAAAATGGTTTTGGATCTGCAGAATGTATCAAAACAGGGATACCTAATTGACCACATTTTTCCCATACTGGTCCTATTCGTGGATCATCGATTTTAATACGATTGCCTTTACTATCTTTATTATCCATCCCTTGACTTTTATAGATCTTTAATCCGTTGGCTCCCATAGTGACATCTTTTTCTATTTGAGCAACTGTTTTTTCTGTCCAGTCAGGTTCATCTATTCCTTTAAGGTTGATATTTGTAAATACGATGAATCTATTAGGGAAGTTAGTTTTAACATTTTCTAGTGATTTAGTAAGATGCTCATCAGATCCTCGGCCTCTTCCTGATAGGTTTACCATTACCGCCATGTTTAGTTTATCCATTTCTGTAACGACTTCTTGTAGATTTTGCGTTGGCATTCTAAATTGATGATTATGTACATCGATAAAAGGAAATTTTGCTTTTTTAATTTCTGTTCCGGGAACGACTAGAGTAGAGGGTGGGTCGTAGTCTTCGAATTGCATTTTTTGAGCAGTTATTGATGCATTAGCGATTATAAAAAGTAATAGAAAAGTTTTACAAAAGTTCATATTTTTTGATTTGATATTTAGTAAAATGACTATTTATGATGGGTACAATACCAGTTCTCATATGAAATTACCTATTAAAATCATTTCTTTTTCGTCTGAATCAAAAATAATTTGATTCAGTTTACAGTATTTTCATATGAGAACTGGTAAAAGGTATAAATATATGATATTCATGCTGTCTTGAAAAAAGGTTAACAACACTTTAAACCAGGGTTATACATTAGAAAATCTATTACCCTTTGAAATTACTTCAAAATATACCGTTGTATTACATTTTTCAGCTTAACCATAGGGCGATGCTGTGCTAAAACTAAGAAAACATCATGTTTTATGGTGCTTTTAAGTCTTATAACGAAGTTTTAATGTATTTAAGTCGGAAATAAGGTTCATCAATTGTATGTGGTTTTGCGTTAGGGATAGTAGTGTAAATCCCGCAGCACGCCAATAGCGTGTGAGGAATTGCAACGGATAGCCCGCTCGAACGCCCTAAAACAGAAAATCCCGCTACCAAATACTCCTGGCAACGGGATTTAAACAACTAACCAATTTTTATACAATCTATTTTTTAATCATCGTCATCGTTATATCTTTTTTTTCTTTTTCTATCCTTATAATAGTGATCATCATCGTCATCATCGTCATCATCGTCATCATCGTCATCATCATGTTTATAATGTTTAGATTTCCAATTTTGATTATAATACGGGGTGTGGGTGATGGCACATGAATCAATTCCACAATATCCACAACCATCATAGTGAATACCACCTTCTACATATTTTATTCGACCATATTTTTTGTAATAGATATATAGACCTCCTATTTGATATACTAATCCTCTTCTATTATATCGCATTGATATGGCACCTATTCTACGCACTCTGTTATATCGATCATACGTAATGTAATTGCGTCCTACCTTTTTCAATCGACCATAATCATCATATCTAATAAAGTTATTATGGTGTCTGCGATGTGCATATGAACCGGGTGTGTTATATGCGTTATTATTCCAGTTCCCATAATGGGATCTACGTCTTCTTTTAATGATTCTGTAATCAATGTCTCCTTCGGGATACACGAAAAATTGTACTCCGCCTTCAGCAAATACAATGGGTTGCTTGTGGTAATAGCGTTTTGTAACCCTATCCTGGTGATCCGAGTGTTTTTGGTCGGTCGCTTGTGCAGTTGTTCCTACTAGTAATAATACTGCAATAAAAAGTATCATTTTTTTCATAACTTACATGTTTTGGGTTTATGCCTACTCATTAGCTTTTCGGCTTCCGCTATTTGATATATGTTTCACAAATGGCGTGCCAAAAGCATGTAAGAAATGATAAATCGAGGTTAATTATTTGTGTTTCAGAAATTTAATTATTTCTTTAGGATCAGCTCTTTCTTTATAATCTTCTTTAATGTAATGATAGATAATCGTACCGTCCTGATCAATTACATAGGTCGCAGATATTGGGAGTTGTTGTTTAGGGTTTCCATTGCTTTTTTCTAAATTGATACCGAACCCTTTATAAACTTCAATAAGGTCTTCGGGTAGCGTAAAGGTGAGATTGAACTTAGAAGCAATCTTATTGTCTAGATCAGATAGAACTTCAAAACTTAGATTGTTTTTTTCTGAAGTGCTTAGAGAATTATCAGGAGTTTCTGGACTTATGGCAACTAATGTAGTACCGCATTTTTCAAATTCTGGTAGTGCTTGTTGTAATGCGCTTAGTTCTAAATTGCAATAAGGGCACCATCCGCCACGATAAAAGGATAATATCACTTTTTTATCTAATAATATTTCCTGTACAGTTATATTTTTATTTGAAGCATTTGGAAGTATAATTTCAGGGATACGATCTCCCGTTTTTAAGGCCCTTGCTATGATTTCGGTGTCTTTTAATGCTTTTATCCCATTATTCATTATTTGATGAACGTTTTCGGGGTATTTTTTTAGGGATGCTTGGGTACGAGTTTTTAGATCTTCGGTAAGTGACATTGTTTTGATTTTGAGATTAAGAACTTTTAGCCGAAAAGACAATGATAACATTACAAGTTTGGGTACTAGAATAATGTTAATGTTTGTGATTATTTCAAAATAGAAGTAACGATATTTATGTAAGTATATATTTTACTCCCGCATCATGCGAGAAGCTCATGTATATGTGCACTTTAACTCTTGCATCGTGCGAGAAACTTATGTAAGTATATAGTTGTGTAGCTGCAAGATATAGAGGGAGATTATAACTTCTCTTTCAAGTATTCTCCTGTATATGAACCTTTGATTTTTACAATTTCTTCGGGTGTACCTTCTGCAATGATATTGCCTCCGTTTTTACCACCTTCGAGTCCCAGGTCAATTATATAATCGGCACATTTAATAAGATCTAAATTGTGTTCTATCACTAAGATAGAATGTCCTTTTGCAATCAATTCATTAAATGATTTGAGTAATTTCTTGATATCATGAAAATGAAGCCCCGTAGTAGGTTCATCAAAAATAAATAATGCTTTGTCTTTGGTATTTCCTTTTACCAAAAATGAAGCTAGTTTAATTCGTTGAGCCTCACCACCAGAAAGAGTAGAAGAGCTTTGCCCTAATTGCACATATCCCAGGCCAACATCTTGCAGGGGTTGTAATTTTCTTTGGATTTTGGTTTGATTATGATCTGAAAAGAAATCAATGGCGTTGTCTATGGTCATAGAGAGTACATCATGAATATTTTTATCATGAAATGTTACTTCGAGAACATCTTTTTTGAAGCGTTTTCCGCCGCAGGTTTCACATTCTAGATGTACATCGGCCATAAACTGCATCTCTATTGTAACTTCTCCTTCTCCTTTACAGGTCTCACATCGACCGCCATCTACATTAAAAGAAAAGTGCTTTGCTTTATAGTTACGAATCCCGGATAATTTTTGGGAAGCGAATAGGTTACGAATATCATCATAGGCTTTAATATAAGTAACAGGATTAGAGCGAGAGGATCTACCAATTGGATTCTGATCTACAAACTCTACATGTTTAATATTACTATAATTGCCTTTTAATTCTGTAAACTGCCCGGCTTTTTCTCCATACCCTCCCAATTGTTTGAGTAAAGAAGGGTATATAATTTTTTTAACAAGCGTACTTTTACCACTCCCAGATACTCCTGTAATTGCTGTAAAACCTCCGAGAGGAACTTTTACATCAATATTTTTTAGATTATTCTCACGTGCTCCTATAATTTCGACATTATACTTAGAGGTTCTTCTAGTTGCGGGAACTTCAATTTCTAGAGCTCCATTCAGATATTTTGCAGTTAGAGAATCTGCTTTTAGGATTTGGTCAAAAGGACCTGTTGCAACCACATGACCACCAAAAGTACCTGCTTCTGGGCCTATATCTATGATTTCGTCTGCAGCTTTCATGATATCTTCATCGTGTTCTACAACGATTACGGTATTTCCTAAATCACGAAGAGATTGCAGTACTTTAATGAGTTTTTCGGTATCTTTTGGGTGCAATCCTATACTAGGTTCATCAAGAATGTACATAGAACCTACCAAGCTACTTCCTAGCGAGGTTGCCAGATTGATACGTTGTGATTCTCCTCCGGATAATGTATTTGATTTACGATTAAGCGTTAAATATTCTAACCCTACATTTTGTAAAAATTCTAATCGAGTATTGATTTCTTTAAGAAGGCGATTAGCGATTTTAGTATCATATTCATTAAGTGTAATATTTTTAAAGAAATCTGCTAACTCATTTAATGGTTTTTCTACCAAATCAGTAAGTGTAGCCCCATCAACTTTTACATAATTTGCTTCTTTACGTAAACGTTTTCCTTGACAGGTATTACATTTTGTTTTTCCACGATAGCGAGAAAGCATGACCCGATTCTGAATTTTATAAGCTTTGGCTTCTAGTTCTTTAAAGAAACTGGTAATACCTTCAAAATATTCATTTCCTTTCCATAACAGTTCTTTATCTTGATCTGATAATTCGAAATAAGGTTTATGAATAGGGAAATCAAATTTATAGGCATTATTTACCAATTGATCTTTATACCATCCCATACTTTCACCTCGCCAGGGAAAAACGGCTCCTTCATATATACTCAATGCAGTATTAGGGATAACAAGATCCTGATCAATACCTATTACATCACCATAGCCTTCACATTTTGGACAAGCACCATATGGATTATTAAAGCTAAATAAATGAATATTGGGTTCAAGGAAAGATATTCCGTCTAATTCGAATTTATTACTAAATTGTTTGAGGTTACCTCCATTTAGTGTTTCGATAAAACAAGTGCCTTTACCTTCAAAAAATGCGGAGCCAATAGCATCTGCCAAGCGGTTATAAAAGTCTTCTTCATCTCTTTTTACGATACGATCGACAACCAGATAAAAGTCATCATTTTCTTGTATAGAAGCGTCTTCTATTCGGGATACAGTACCATTGTTTTTTATACGTGCATATCCTTGTTGTTGTAATACTTTTAGTTTTCCTTCTAGTGTACGACCTTCTTCGATATGAATAGGGGAGAGTAGTAATAGTTTTTCTCCATCTTCAAAAGATTTTATGTATTCGATTACATCGGTTACTCTATCTTTTTTTACCTGATTACCAGAAACAGGGGAGTAGGTTTTACCTATTCTAGCAAAAAGTAATTTCAGATAGTCATAGATTTCTGTGGTAGTTCCGACAGTAGATCTTGGATTTGTAGAATTTACTTTTTGTTCTATTGCTATTGCTGGTGCTATGCCTTTTATGTAATCTACTTTGGGTTTATTAAGACGCCCTAAAAACTGCCTTGCATAGGACGAAAGACTTTCTACATATCTGCGTTGCCCTTCTGCATATAAGGTATCAAAAGCTAAACTGGATTTACCAGAACCAGATAGTCCTGTAATGACTACTAATCTGTTTCTAGGAATAACAGCGTCTAAATCTTTCAGGTTGTGAAGTTTAGCTCCTTTGATAATTATATTCTCTTTTGGATCTAAGGTTGTAATGTCTTGAATCATAGTAAATATGCGGTAAGGAAGCAAAGATAAGGATTACTAAACAAGTATGATAATCTATGTAGATTGAAAGTTTAGTTAAAAAAATTAACAAGAAATTGTTTGAAATTCAATGAATGTTATTATCTTAGCCCCGAATTAAATAACCAAAATTTAAATAAAACTGCCTATAGCATACCTTTACTTTATAAGTTTAACATAGCACGAGCCCCACGCTTGTTTGTACTAAATTTTGTCAAGGTATGAAAAATTACACCCTAACAGACGCAGTTCTGGTTAACAACTACATTAAAGGAGACGAATGTGCCCTTTCTGTTCTTATTGAACGTCATAAGCAACGTATTTACAGTTTCATTTATTCAAAAGTTTTTGATAGAGATGTTTCGGAAGATATTTTTCAGGATACTTTTATAAAAGTAATCCGAACATTAAAAAATGGAAAATATAATGAAGAAGGAAAGTTTCTTCCTTGGGTAATGCGTATTGCCCATAATTTGGTAATTGATCACTTTAGAAAAGGGAATCGTATGCCAAAATTCGAAGATAACGGAGAGTTTAGTATCTTCTCTGTAATCAGTGATGGTAATCTAAATGCCGAAAAGCGATTAATAAAGGATCAGGTTGAAGAAGATCTACGCAATTTGATTCAAGAATTACCAGATGATCAGAAAGAAGTCTTAATAATGCGTATGTATAGAGATATGAGCTTTAAAGAAATATCTGATAAAACAGGTGTTAGTATAAACACAGCTCTTGGTAGAATGCGATATGCGTTAATTAATTTAAGAAAAGTAATAGAAAAAAATAATATAGTTTTAACAAATTAATAACTTTTTTATACAATAAAGTAGAATTAGTGCCGTTATCCTTATATAACCCTATAAATTTAAGATTATATAATATGGCAAAATTTTACTTTAAGTCTTCTAAAAAAGAAGAAAAACATTTAGTACCAAACAGAAGAACAATAGATTTTCTTCTAAACTATTCAAAATCGTTACAGGTTGTAGAGTATAACAATCTTAAGTTTGAAGCGATTTTGAATTAAACTTATAAAAAGGCCTATTTTTTAATAGGCCTTTTTGCTTTTTGGTACTCGTCTAAAACAGTTTTTCTGCCTATAGTTTTGGTAATAATATCTTTATCAAGATCCCAGCCTCTTGCAGGAGAATATTCTCTACCATACCATATGATTTGAAGATGCAGATCGTTCCATAATTCTTTTGGGAATAATCTCTTGGCGTCTTTTTCGGTTTGCGTAACGTTTTTACCATTTGTAAATCCCCATCTATACATTAATCTATGAATATGTGTATCTACAGGAAATGCAGGTACACCAAATGCTTGAGACATAACTACACTAGCAGTTTTATGACCAACAGCAGGTAGCTCTTCTAAAGCCTCAAAACTTTGAGGAACTTGTCCATTATGCTTGTCGATCAATATATGTGATAATCCATGAATACCTTTAGCTTTCATCGGACTTAAACCTACAGGTTTTATAATTTCACGAATTTCTTCTACAGATAATCTAATCATTGCATATGGATTGTCTGCTCTGTCAAAGAGAAGAGGAGTAATCTGATTAACTCTTACATCTGTACTCTGTGCACTCATTAATACTGCAATGAGTAGAGTATACGGGTCTTTATGATCTAATGGAATTGGTATTTGGGGATATAATTCCTGAAGTGTCTTAATAGTAAAATCTACCTTTTCCTGTTTAGTCATATTATGAAATAATTTTGCCCTAAAATTAAAAATAAAACTAGGAATCGAAGGCTTTATATTTATAAAATAATGTGGATGTATAGATTGTAATGATTATGAAGTGAGTTGTTATCTGTTGTGAGGTTAAAAAATATAATATGCCACGCTTATACATTTGTTCTGGTCACTTATGTCATAATCTCATTCGATTATAAAACAACAAATTTTGAAGATTAAAATGTCTGTACATTTACCCTATGTCTAATTAAAAAAATGATATTTAATGAAAAGTAAATTTGTGAAATTTCTAGAGTTTGAAATTAAAAATGAACAAACAAAAAGTGTTAAAGGAGGATCAATTATTACAGATCAGAATAAGAATACACCAATAATTATTGATAATTCTTCTACTAGTCGTAGAAAAGTAATGATCAAATAATTTGTTCTATATAAACTCATCTTTTTTCCTTTTTACAAGGGTAAAGATGAGTTTTTTTATTGTTATAAAAACATTAATTAAAGTCATTTATTAGCTTCAGTAAAGTTTCTTTTTTTCTGGTTGCTAATGGGATTTTACTTTTATCTTTTAATACCAGGTAATCTCCATCTCGTTTATCATATCGTAATAAATAATCAAGATTTACTATATGAGATTGATGACATCTAAAAAAATGTTGTTGAGAAAGCATATTCTCATATTCTTTGAGGCCTTTAGATACTAAAAGACTACCCTGCTTATGGATAAAAAACTTTGTGTAACTACCATTTGCTTCCAAATGTATAATATCTTTAACAAATACAATCTGAATACCATACTTATCTTTTAGAACCAAGCGTGTAGGCTCTTTTGATTGATCATTTATATTGTCTATAAGTGTTTGTACTCTCTGGGGTGTTTTATGATGCTCAAATTCTGACTCCGCTTTTTGGACGGCTTCTATTAATTCTTCGGGATCGATAGGTTTCAGTAAATAATCCAAGGCACTAAATTTTATTGCTCTTAGCGCATATTTTTCATGAGAAGAAGCAAATATTACCTGAAAATTGATTTCTGGTAATTTTCGTAATACATCAAATCCAGTACCATCTGGCATCTCAATATCTAGAAATACAAGATCTGGCTCACTAGCAGTAATAAGTGCAACTCCCTCTGCTACATTTGTCGCTTCTCCTATAAAATCTACATTAGGACAATACTCATTAAGTAACTCTAAAAAATTTCTTCTTGCTGCAGGATTATCTTCTATAAGGACTACTTTCATTTATATCTGTTGAAATGGTAAATTAAACGTTACTTGTGTGCCTTGAGAAAGGTCTTGGATGTCAAATGCAATTTTTTTCTTTCTCATTTTACGATACAAATCGATACGTTCTTCAGTTATTTTAATAGCGTGAGATACATGATCTTTACGTTTTATCTTCATCGCTTCTTCTATGCCAGATCCGTTATCCAATATCTTTAAGACCAAATGATTTCCTTCCTTCGAGAAATGAATTGTAATGGTTGCCACCCCATGTTCAATAGCATTTTCTATAAAAGGTTGCGCAAACATAGGAGGGATGGCAATTTCATCAACATTCAAATCTTCTTCTACTTCAATCTTAAAAGTAAAAGGATGATCACGTTTTAGGTTTTGTATACTCAGGTAATTATCTAGCATATTGATTTCCTGATCTAAAGTAATAAACTCACTTCTAGAGTTGTCTAATACCTGTCTGATTAGTTTAGAAAATTTTACCAGATATAAACTCGCTTTTTTTGCATCTCCTTGATTCATATAATCCTGTATAGAAGTCATGGCATTAAAAATAAAATGCGGATTCATTTGTACGCGCAACAGGTTTTGTTCTATATCCTGTGCTCTTTGTTTTAATGCTAATCTCTTTTGTCTATTTACTAAATATAACACCAGTCCAATGAGCAATAAAACTACACTTATAATGGCAAAAATAGTTTTATTAAAATTAGCTTGTTTTAATTCTAAAGATTGGATAGAGGCTTGTTGAGCCAAACTCTTGATTTCCTGTTCTTTTTTCTTAGTTTCGTATTGTACTTGTAATTGTGATAATTGTTTTGATTTCTCTTTTCCTAAGGTTGAGTCATAAATGGCATGATATCGTTCATAAGATTCAAGAGCAGCTTTATGATTACCTAATGCTTTCTCTACTTTTACTAAACCATACGAAGCATCGCTTATCGCAGTAGGAAAACCAATCTCCTGTCCAATATGAATACTTTTGATAAGATATTTTTTTGCTTCTTGATAATTTTTTAATTCAAATTCAATTTCGCTTATGGTATTCATTACGGTGGTAGATGAAGATAGCTCTCCAATTTCCTGACTTAATGACAATCCATTTTTTAAGTGCTTCAGCGCTTCTTTAAAATTTTTTTCATCGAGATATATTTCACCTGTTAAGCAATAATTTGATATCATGATGCCTTTAATATTCAAATCTTTGGCAATTTTTAAGGATTTAAAAGAATATGCTAAAGCTTTGGTGTTGTCACCTTGTTCAAAATAAACATTTCCAATGTTTAAATAATCCTCAGATATACTTGATTGATCTTTAATTTGTTTACTAACTGATAAACAGTTAAAATAATATTCTAGAGCTAAGTTGTAATCTCCTAAAGTTTCATAAATAAACCCAATATTGCTAAGAGATATAATAGTTTTTCTTTTACTGCCTATTTCATCATTGATTTTAGAAGCTTTTATAAAATATTCTAATGCAGATGAATACTTACTTTGATACACATAGATCATTCCCATATTATTGTATCCAGAAAAGATCCCATTTTTATTATTCAGTTTTTTAAACAATACTAAAGCTTTAGAGTTATAATCTAATGCTTTGGTATAATTTCCTAATCTTGCGTGTACTTGTCCAATATTACTATAACAGAAAGCTACATCGTTTTTATTTCCTAAAGAATCTTCTATTTTTAAAACTTTTGTAAAATGCTTTATTGCCATAGCATATTCCCCTTTTTTCTTATAGGTAAGTGCTAAGTCATTATACGCTTTGGCTTTACCTTTAGCATATTTTGTTTTTTGAAATAAATCAAATGCTTTATTCGAATGTTCTAATCCTATAGTAGCTTGATTTATGCTATAATGGGCATCAGAAATACCTTCAATATAATTTAATTGCTTAGAGAGGTTAATAGCTTCATTTGCATAATTAAAGGTTTTAGTAGAGTCGGTAGAAGAGTATTGCAAAGCTATATTGTTATAAATATCTACTTTTTCTTTATCTGTGATTTTTGTGTCAAGTAGTTGTAGTAAAGAATCTATTTTAACCTGGTTTTGTGCAAGAGTGCTAAATACATTTATGCAGACAAAAACAACGAATAGAAGTATCTTTTTTTTAATATTTAGAAACGTAAACAACGACATATATCAAATCCCATTTATTTAAATGCAAGAATACATAAATATCTGAACACAACAAAAGGGTTATATAGTGGGAATAGAAATAAAGATTTAATTGTCAAACTTATTTCTGAAGTATTAAGTTAAATTTAATTCTGTTTTTTTTGAAATTTTATAACTTGCCCGCTGTACAAAAATAAGTAATAGATAAGTTGAATTTTATTGTTTATTACATACAAACATGGGTGTTTAGTTACACAGATAGTATAGACTACATTTAATTTATATACAATGACAACATTAAAAGAAGGGGATAAGGCCCCTAATTTTTCGGCATTAGATCAGGATGGAAATACCATTACCCTGAATGATTATCAAGGAAAAAAACTAGTTGTTTTTTTCTACCCTAAGGCTAGTACTCCCGGTTGTACTGCCGAAGCTTGTAACCTTAGAGATAATTACCAAACTTTCCTGACACAAGGTTATGAAATTATTGGAGTAAGTGCAGATAGTGCTAAACGGCAGCAAAATTTCAAAAATAAATATGAATTACCTTATCCATTATTGGCAGATGAAGATAAAGCTGTAATTGAAGCTTTTGGAGTGTGGGGTCCAAAGAAATTTATGGGTAGAGAATATGATGGGATTCATCGTACTACTTTTGTTATTGATGAAAAAGGAATAATTTCTGAAGTTATTGCAAAAGTGAAAACCAAAGATCACGCTGCGCAAATTTTGTAGGTGTGAGGATATTATGGATTTAAAAAAGCAGTATGGTTATTTTACCATACTGCTTTTTTAAATCCATTTTGTATCTGTACTGTAACTTATTATTTTACAGTTTCTATTGTTTTATATCCAAAAAAGTTATTGGCTTTTATCATTTCAGGAATAAGGTCTGGTAATTGTTCTTCCCATCCCGGTTCTCCTTCTTGAATCTTTTGTAATACTTCTCTTGAGAAAATATTCATTATAGAAGGATCATAATCCGTAATATCTTGTAGCTTACCATTATACTTAAAGAACTTATAAAGTTCTTTCATTCTCGGATGTACTTTTAGCGTATCACTAGTAGTGATCTCTCCGGTTTTATGATTCTTTAATGGGTATAGGTATACTTTTAGATCTTTAAAGAATAGTTTACCAAAAGCTTCCAAAATACCTCCACTAAGGTGTCTGTAGTATTTTTCATCAAAAATATCCACTAAATTATTAACTCCCATAGAAAGTGCCATACGTTCTTTGGTGTAATTAGAGAAATACTCGACTACTTTATAATATTCTTTGAAATTAGAAATCATAACTGTTTGCCCAAGGGAACAAAGCAATCTGGCTCTAGCCATAAAATCTTCTTCATCAATTTCACCTTCGGCTCTTAGATTTGATAGTGTTACTTCAAAAATTACTACGGTTTTATCTTTATTTACTTTATTCTCACTCAAAAACATATTGAGTGACTTTTCATAAATATCCATATTAACCTTTGTTACAGGTCTAAAACTTCCACGAAGTGCTAATATGTTTTTCTTATATAATATTGCAGCAGGTAATATGTTATGCCCATCAGGTCCAAACATTACCGCTTCGGTCATTCCATTTTTAACTAACTGTAGACTCATCAGACGATTATCTACTTTTGTAAATCTCGGGCCAGAAAAATTAATGGTGTCAATTTCTATTTGGTCCTTGTCCAAGTGATCATATAAATATCGCAATAACTTTTTTGGGTTATCGTATTTATAATAGGCTCCATAAATAAGGTTAACACCCAATATTCCTAAAGTCATTTGCTGTAATCTAGCATCATTTTCATGAAAACGGATATGAAGCAATATTTCATTATAGTCTTCATTGGGGGTTGTTTGATATCGAATACCTACCCAACCATGGCCTTTATATTTTTTAGCAAAATCAATAGTGGCTACTGTGTTTGCATAGCTGAAAAATAACTTATTAGGGTGTTTTTCTCGAGTAATTCTTTCTTCTATAAGCGTAACCTCATGATTAAGCATTTTTTTTAATCTTGCTTCGGTAACATAACGCTTATCGTTTTCAATACCATAAATAGCATCACTAAAATCTTTATCATATGCACTCATTGCTTTTGCAATAGTACCAGAAGCTCCACCTGCTCTAAAAAAATTTCGAACGGTTTCCTGACCAGCACCAATCTCTGCAAAAGTACCATAGATGTTTTGATTCAGGTTAATACGTAAAGCTTTACTCTTTATTGAAGGGACAGATTCAAATTCTTTATCTCCCATTATCTTAATAGGCATAGTAAAAAGGGCTTTTTTTGTTTACTGTAAAGGTAATAATACAATGAGTATTAAAAAAGGTTTGAATGTAAATTTCTAGATCCCCTAATATTTTAAGTGTTATTTATGAGGAATATGTGATTTTTGACCAAAAAAATATAAGTACATTTGCTCTAGTTTACTAAAATATGGAAGTAGTTTTTCTTGGTACAGGTACATCACAGGGGATTCCGGTTATTGGAAGTACTCACCCTGTTTGTTTAAGTGACGACGCTAGGGATAAGCGACTTCGTGTTTCTATACTTGTATCTTGGGATGAGTATCAGTATGTTGTAGATTGCGGACCAGATTTTAGACAGCAAATGCTTTCGAATCAGGTGTCTCGAATCGATGGGGTAGTCTTTACTCATGAACATGCAGATCATACTATGGGGTTGGATGATATACGTCCATTTTTTTTTAGACAAGGTGATATTCCTATCTATGCGCATAAAAGAGTTCTGCAAGCACTTAGAACTAGGTTTGAGTATATTTTTTCTTCAGAAAACAAATATCCCGGAGCACCAAGTGTTATTGAAAATGAACTTACGAATCAACCTTTTCAATTGGGAGACCTGGATGTTATTCCTATAAATACGTTTCATAATCGTTTACAAGTCTTTGGATTTAGATTTAGAGATTTTGCATACCTGACCGATGTAAAAACGGTTGAAGAAGAAGAAAGATTAAAATTAAAAGGAGTTAAAGTTTTAGTGATCAATGCACTTAGAATAGAACCTCATCATTCGCATTTTAATTTGGAAGAAGCGCTCGAATTTATTGAAGAAATACAACCAGAAAAGGCATATCTAACTCATATAAGTCATATGCTAGGCTTTCATGCTGAAGTGGAGAAAACCCTCCCCGAAAATGTATTTATAGCTTACGATAATTTAAAAATAACTATCTAAACATGAGAAATAAGATCTTTTTATATCTATTCATTTTTGCAGCATTATTTATTCTTTTCCAGTTCATGAATGCTAAAAAAGCAAAAGAATCCTATGATGCAAAAATAGAGAACTTAAAGACCAAAATTACAACAAAGGAAGCCACTATTGATTCGTTAACCAGTGCTAATATGGATCTTACCTATTTTACTTTAGAAAGTAATGAAGATGCAGTAAGTTACTTTGAAGAAATGGGGTATGATGCCAGTAAATTAGCTTTAACAATAAGTGATCAGATTATAGGACAAAATAAGGCTGGAGAAGATAACCCATTAATCCCATTTGTTGGGATGGAAGGTAATATGAATATTAATAAAGTAAGATTATTAAACCACAAATGGATTATAGCCGATTTTACAGATGGGGTATATTGGGGAGAGCTTTTTATTATTTATGAAGTAAAAGAAGATGGTGTGATTGATTTTGAAGTAGAAAAATCATTTCTGTACCCAAGAAATTAAAAGAATATCTAATTTAATAAAGGCCAGATGTATATCATCTGACCTTTATTAAATTTATTAATTAAACCCGTTGTGCATTTTGATATTTTCATGCTATTAATTTTAAACTTACACCATTATTTAAAAGTATACGTTCTTCGTGATACTTGTGTTAATCTAAAATACCCATTGGCATAATTGTTTGCATTATCCAGGTTAATACAATTTCCTTTTAAAGTAACCGGAGTTGCACTAAACAGACCAACATCTTCGGATTGCTCGATGAGTATTTTTATGTAATTATAATACCCTTCAGAAATACCATATAAGTCAATATTTACGACATCTCCTGGTTTAAACTCTTCAGTTTTGGTATCAGTATCTTCTTCTTTTTCATAGTACCAGCTGATTTCATTACCATTGGCAAATTCATCTTTAAAATCTTCAAATTCTGCTAGGAGATCTCCCTCTTCTTTAAACCTGAATAGGTAATAGTTCTCCTCATTTTTGGGATCATCAAATTTAAGGTTAACCTCCAGAACTTCATCATCAAAACCATCTTCGGTTGATTGATTAACTTCTTTAATATCAACAACAGGCATTAATGTTTCTTTGGCAGAGTATTTTTCTCCCTTATAAATCACCTCTAGCGTATAGGATTGATTAAGTACCGGTACAAATTCTGTAGTTGTATACGTTCCATTATTTTGATCAGTGAAAGCAAACTCTACACCACTGGTGTCATTAGTTACTTTAACCGAAGCGCCAGTAACACCTGTATTAGAAGTTGTATCAAAGTATGGAGTTGATGTACTTAATTTTATGATTTGATTGTTTCCTGTAGTACCTTTTTCCCAATCTAGTGAAGCCTCAATAGTTAATCGGGTAGGAGCTGTTTGTACATCCACGTCTATTACATCTTCACAAGAAGTAAAGACTATAGTAAAAAGGAATATTATTTTTAAATAAGCTTTCATATGTTTATATTTTTTTTAAAATTTGAAGTTATAGATTACCGATGGCACTATACCAAAAATTGCTGTTCTTGTAGCTTCATTTGCTCCTGTCTCTACATTTTGACCAAAGGATATTGAAGCTGCATTTTTCTGATTATATACATTATAAATCCCAAAGACCCATTCTCCTTTCCATCTTTTGTTTGGTTTTCTATTAGGTCTGTATGTTGCAGAAATATCAAGTCTGTGATACGATGGTAATCTATCAGAATTTCTATCAGAATAACTGGCAATAGACAATCCTTCATATTCATATTGACCATTTGGATAGGTTACGGGTCTTCCTGTTTGAAAAACCAGGTTAGCTCCAAAGCTCCATTTATCACTTAATTTATAAGATCCTGTTACCGAAATATCATGTGTTCTGTCATATGCAGTGTTATACCAATCTCCATTATTGATTCCAGGTCCTCCTGCATTACCACCAAAACTTCTTTGTTCTGCTTTTGATAAAGTATAAGCAATCCATCCTGTTAATTTCCCTTCATTTTTACGAGCCAACAATTCTAGTCCGTATGCTCTGGATTCTCCATTCAGTATTTCGGTTTCAATAGTATTGTTTCCTATTAAATCAGATCCATCAATATAATCTATGCGATTATCCGTAGTTTTATAGTAAACTTCTGCTTCTAAGGAATACATTTTATCTTTAAAGTTTCTGAAATACCCTAATGCATATTGATCTGATAATTGTGGTTTGATATACTTTCCACTTGGTGTCCAAACATCTAACGGAGTAACTGACGTAGTATTAGATAGTAAATGAATATACTGTGCTGCTCTAGAATACCCCATTTTGATAGAAGAAACATCATTTAGTTGATAGGCTAGGGAAGCTCTGGGTTCAAAGTTTCCAAAACTTTTAATTGCTTTGTTTTTTTCAAAATTGGTTTCTCCTATTTCAGTACCTCTCTCGTAAAAACCTAAAGTGCTATTATAAACAACAGGTTGGTTATTAGCATAGTCTACCATTGGTTGCCCTCCTAATCGACTAAAAGCACTGTATCTAACACCGTATTGTACTGTTAGTTTATCGGTAAGTTTGTGTTCTGCATTTACATACACACCACTTTCAAAAGCTTTTTTTCGATCTAGAGATAAAGGATTTATAGATGAACTTTCTGATGTTGGTTGTACTTGTCCCGGATCAAAATCATAATATATACCGCTAATTCCAAAGTCTAATTTAAATTTATCACTGGCATAATATTTAAGATCATATTTGGCATTGTAATTATTAATTGAAGAAATCCATTCGAATTGCTCGATCGCAATATCTAAATCATAATCGTATTTACTATAGATAAGGGATAAGTTCGAAAATAATTTATCATTAAAGATATGGTTCCATCTTAAGTTTCCTGATAGGTTTCCGTAGCTGGTTTTGAAATTATTTCCAAACTTAAAGGTATCTCTACCGTAATATCCAGATAAGTATAGTTTATTATTCTCACTTAATTTATAATTGGTTTTAAGGTTTACATCATAAAACCCTACAGTATTTTTTTCTCCAGCTGCTTTTAAGATAAGATCAACGTACGAACCTCTACCTGCAACCAAAAAAGAACCTTTATCACTAAAAAGAGGTCCTTCGGCAGCTAATCGGCTAGAAATTACACCAATCCCTCCGGTAAGACTAAATCTCTTATTGTTTCCGTCCTTTTGACGAACATCCAAGACAGAAGAAGTTCTACCACCAAAACGAGCAGGAATCCCTCCTTTATATAATTTAATATCTTTAATAGCATCTGCATTAAAAATTGAAAAGAAGCCTAATAAGTGAGAGGTATTATAGATTATAGCCTCATCGAGTAGTACCAAATTTTGATCTGCCGCACCACCTCTTACATGAAACCCACTAGATCCTTCACCATTATTGGTTACACCTGGTAGCATTTGAATAGATTTTATAATATCTACTTCTCCTAATACTACAGGCATTTGTTTTACAGTTTTGATATTTAGTTTAGAAACACTCATTTCGGGTTTTCTAAGACTTACACGTTCTGTTTCTTCACTTTTAATAATTACCTCATCTAATTCTGTAGAGGACTCAACAACATCAAAATTTATTTTTTGATTTTTGTCAAGTACTACTTCCTTATTAATGTCTGTATATCCTACATAGGATGCAATGAGAGTGTAGTTTCCTTTTGGAGCGGTAATAGAATAAAAACCATATTCATTGGTAATTACACCAATAGAAGTACCCTTCAGAAAAACAGAAGCACCAAAAAGCGTTTCTCCATTATTATTATCTCTAATTGTACCACTTATAGTATAGCTGTCCTGTGCCATTACACTGGTACTTACAAAAAATATAGTCAAACAGCACATTATTAATTGCTGCGTCCTTTTTTTTAGGTTTTTAAATTTTGAATGTCTATGCATACTGGTTTTGTTTTATAACTTTTGATTTGATTGAGTTGTTGAAAAAAATAATTATGGCTTTTATGATTTTATATTTCAAAGACAATTGAGAAAACAAAGGGTTGCATGGATAACAATATATTTAATTTTCACTTTACATATAAACTGCTAAAGCCTTGTTATTAATGTGGTTATTAAGCAAAAAAACATACTTCATAAAAAAACCACCTGTTGCAGGTGGTTTCTCTGTTTAGCTTATTGAGTGATGCGAAATTAGTGTTATGCTACTATTTTTTTAAGAATTTCTTTTTGATAAATTCTCCATCAATCTCAATTACAGCAATATAGATTCCCTTAGAAACTTCAAAACCATTTTTTGATGTACCGTTCCAGGTATATGTAAAGCCTTTATCATTTTGTTGCTGATCAACCAATTTTTTAATGAGATTACCTCTTATGTCATAAATATCAATAGATACAGTGTTTTTATTTTTTCCAGTATTTAAAAAAGTAACTTCATTTCTAAATGTATTTGGATAAACTTTGATAGTGTTGGTCGTTATATTTTTTGTATCAGATTGTATTTCTTTCCATTGCTTCCCTAACGGTTGATCTAACCATAAAAGGATAAACTCATTATCGTCTGGAAGTTCTTTACCTATATGACGCCCAACGCTAAAAGGGTAGTTGTTATCGTTAAGTACTCCTATAAGAAAAGGGTTAAATACAACAACGCTTTCTATGGTTACAAACGGAAATGCAAACTCTTTTCCTATTCCTATATCACCTTCTAATCCTGGTTCAGATATTCTACGAATATCATTGATTTTAAGAAGATCAACATGTAGTCGTTTTTCTATCAATGTTTCATCTTTATCTAATGCTACTTCATAAATTGCTTTATAACCATTTATATCTCCTTGAGAACCATCACGCTCTATGATTAATCCTCTTTTTGAGCTAAACATAATAAAATCTCCAATTGCACTGGCGTTTTTATGAAGAGGGTATTCGAATCTTTTACCTGTGTAGGATTTACTTTCTAAATCAAATTCATGAATCAGTAAATTATTATTTTCAGAACCTTCAAGAGGTTTTTCTAACAAAGGTAATAGTGTTTTCTTATCAGTACTTAGTGCCATTCCTTCAAAACCTCCACTGCCTTTTACACGAAAAGGAGTCTTTAATTTGGTATTTCTATATGGCCAATATAGCCCTGCTAGCCATGGAGTGTTTTTCCCATTTTGATCTTGTAAATTGGTTCCGTCTCCGGCATTACCAACTTTTGGGAAATCCCCAAATAAACATACTGTTCTTATCTCAGGATATTGTTTATGTGCAATAAGCAGTGTTCTAAAATCAAAACTTTGAATATCTGCCCGATCTGTAAGATGATTTGCAACAATTACATCTGCCACTGCTTTTGTAAAAGTTTCTGGACCTACAGTCCTTTCTGCAAAGATATCTCCGCGATCATCGATATCGGTTCTGGGGTTAATTTTGGTTTCAATGTTAAAACGAACCTTGGATGCATTCTTCCAACGTTTCACAGCCTCGGGATCTGAAGCTCCAGGTCCGTTTTGATAATATGAAACATAAAAATTTACAAAATCGAATAGTTGTTGTAGAGATGGCATAATATAAGGATCTATAAACTTATTCTGGTTTGCAAAAGCCACAGCAACTGGTGATAAAGACAAATTATTTGTTTGAGAAGGCCGCCCATTTAAGGTTTTATCAGCAATGTATGTACTTTGAATTTGATCTAAAGAAAGGTCTTTAACAAGAACTTCATCTTTAAACTCATAAGGAGTACCATCTGCTTTACGTGTTTTTGCAGCTTCGATATGCGGATCATGATCCAAAACAGGAACTCCATCCAGAGTAATACCACAATCAGTTTCTATGGTTGGCATCAGAAAATCTAGTGCTGCCTCTATAGCAGGTAAGGTGTTTTCCGGACGCAAATTACGAGCACCTCTGTGTCCTTGGGCATCAAATAAATTGATATTGATCAACCCTTCAGAAGTCATGAAATCAGGTTGGCCATCTTTGTTTTTATCGAAGTTTTGAAGAGCTTCTAATACTATATCAGGGCGATCAGAGATAATTCCCTGTACACCAAGGCCCAAAAGCAGGTTTATATTTTCAAAATCATTTACAGTATATACGACTACCTGGTGACCTGCACGATTTAAAGAAGAGACATTAAATAGTTCACTTGATGCAGTAGAAAGGGTAGAGGGAGGGAATTTTCTGCTTCCTACAACTGTATTGGTATTTTGATCATCAAGCATCACATACCAGGGAGACATTACCGGAGATTTACTTCCATATGCTTTTGCATGTGACCGCATAGCGTTCATTATTCGTAAGGCACTGTATTCCTCACTATACGGATTCTGTGGTGCACGAAGTTCTTTTCCAGTGTTATCAAAATCTGGTAAAGAAATTGGAGGATCTAATAAAACACCATTTTTATCAAAGTGTAATAAGAAAGGACCGAATTCATCACCAATCCAATACTCACCATTAGCAGTTCTTTGTATGGATTCGATATCAAAATCTGCACCAGTGAGAATTCTCGAATCACTAAAATGATTTGTAATGGCAAAAGGAATCAAATGATTAGGATCTCTTAATTCAATATAACTTAATACATCAATAGATCCATCACCCCAGCCAATAATACTCTTAAAATTTGGTTTAATTTTATAAAGACGAAGGTTATAATCTGATGAATTTTCGATACTCCCAAATCCATTATCGGATAATACGGTGAAAGTTCTATCGTAATTATTTAAAATTGCAGAAAATCCTTGTATTGGCTGTTTGTTATAAAAAGGAACTGGTTGTTGATTAATTAATCCTTGGTTGATAAACTGTCCTGAAGTGGGTCCATTGGAGAAGCTGGCAGCTGGTAAAACTGCTCTGGATATCAATATATCTCCAAAGTTTATATAGGACTTACCAGTTCCTTTCTGGTATGTTTTTCTATTAAAATGATTATCAGTAGGAAGATCGAATTTGGATTGTTCTTTAGATTCGTCTTTTGTTGTCAATTTTTGGGCTTGTATTTTTAATAGCCCCATACAGAATATACTTAAAAATATACAATGCCTTATTTTAAAAATGATTTGGTAATGACGTTTCATCGTGTGCTGTACATTTAAGATTAGCTTAGTTAATAACACTCTAAATTTACATCACGTATATTACCTGATTGTTTATGATTCTTAAATAAATGATTATGTCTATTATCTATTTGATACCATTAGTCGTCTTCTAAATTTAAAGTAATGAAATGTTCTTCTTTATCCGTAAATCAAAACAATAAATGAAGTTTTATAACAATAAAACAAGGCCATCTACACTTGTAAATGGCCTGTTCTATATATACATATTGATATTTATTGTCTAATACCACCTGGTAATGAAGTTAAGCTACATATTTTTTTACGATAGGTAACTCTAATTCTAATTTCATAAGGTCCATAGGGTGAATTATGCATATTCCCACCAGGCAATCGCTCATAATTAGTGACCAAATATGAAGAATTTGGCTTATTGTCAATGGCCAAATCCATCCAACCGTCTAATCTGCTATTAAAAACAGCAGCAGAATAACAACAATTGTTTAAATACAATTTTATGATACGGGTTTGTGTTACATTTCCTCCCCACCAGCTACAATTAGACGGGAGTTCTTCGGTACGGCAATTATTCAATAAATCATCAATGATATATTGATTTGGCATATCTCTTCCGGATCCTGAAATAAAATTGCATTCCTCTGTATCCAGAACCAGGTCGTCACCACAAGATGATCTGTTATAAGAATTACAAGTAGAAACCCCGATAGTTTCTCGCTTCAGATTTTTGCTATCTGAATTTTTAAGGATTGTATTTTCTTTTTCTGAAGATACAACTTCTTCTTTCTCACAGGATGAGAAAAGGAACGCTCCAATAAACAAGATTAGAATTGAGTAATTTACATTTTTACAGGTTTTAATTTTCATAATAATGAGTATTTGATTTTCCTACTCTTTTTTTAGGATTTTCGGTTCCTCCTTTTGTATTTCTACTCCTATATCAGCTTTAACAAAGTTTTGTTACCCAATATGCTGTACTTTTTGATAAACGTATTTAGAGGTCAGGTTTGTACCAGATTTTTTTACGAAAACGTTGTAGTGATTTTTTGTGATTTTGATTAAGTAAATTGAGTTTTACTGAAAAATCAATAATTTTTCTGATGCAGCTATGGTTATAGTTTTATTCTATAGGGATTCCGTTATATTTGAGTACTATCTGTTGATAAAAATACATATTGAATATGAATTCTAAGTTTACCTTTTTTCTTGTATTTGTAACACTTATACTCGCGACAATTTCTTGTAAAAAGAAGTACGAAGGCCCATATCAAGGTTTTAAAAAAAAAGACACTCATATCGAGGTGTTTAAGGATAATGGAAAATATATAATTAAACCATATTCTGATAAAATTATAGAAACTTCATTTATACCAACGGGGGAGACATTTAATTCACAATCTCATGCCGTAATCTTAAACTCTATTGCTTCAAAAGTACAGGTACTAGAAAATGATAGTGTATTAACTATACATACCAGTGGTATTAGTGTTCATATCACCAAGGAACCTTTTCATATTTCATATACGTATCAGGGAAAGAAGCTGATTTCCGAAAAGGAAGGATATATAAAAACAGATTCTACCGAAATTTTAGATTTTAACCTGGATAAAAGTGAAGTCATTTACGGAGCTGGATCTCGAGTGGTAGGGATGAATCGCAGAGGTAAAAAACTTCAGTTATACAATAGAGCTCATTATGGGTATGAAAATTATTCTGAATTAATGAATTTTACAATGCCTGTAGTGCTTTCTTCTAAAATATATGCTGTTCATTTTGATAATGCACCGATTGGATTTTTAGATATCGATAGTAAAAAAGATAATACACTACGATATGAAACCATTAGCGGTAGAAAAACATATCAGGTAGTAGCAGGAGATGATTGGAAAGATTTGATGAATCAATATACCAATCTGACAGGAAAACAGCCATTACCTCCTCGTTGGGCATTTGGAAATTTTGCTAGCCGTTTTGGATATCATTCTGAAAAAGAAACCAAAGAAACTATAGCTAGATTTAAAACAGATAGTATACCATTAGATGCAGTAATTCTTGATATTTATTGGTTTGGAAAAGAAATCAAGGGACATATGGGGAACTTTGAATTTTTAAAAGATTCATTTCCGAATCCAAAACAAATGATTAATGATTTTAGAGATCAAGGAATCAAAACCATATTAGTTACAGAACCTTTTGTACTAACAACTTCAAAAAAATGGGATGAAGCTGTAAAGAAAGGTGTTTTAGGAAAAGATACGCAAGGGAATCCGTTTACGTATGATTTTTATTTTGGAAATACCGGAATTATAGATATTTATAACCCAAAAGCAAAAGAATGGTTTTGGGATATTTATGCTACATATACTCGCGATTATGGAGTAGCAGGGTGGTGGGGTGATTTAGGAGAACCAGAAGTACACCCTTCAGAATTACAGCATGCTACAGGAAGCGCAGATGAGGTTCATAATATTTATGGTCATGATTGGGCGCGATTGGTACAGGAAGGGTACCAAAGAGATTTTCCTGATCAACGTCCGTTTATATTAATGCGAGCAGGATATTCTGGATCTCAACGGTTTGGAATGATCCCATGGTCTGGTGATGTAAACAGAAGTTGGGGAGGGTTGCAGTCCCAAACCGAAATAGCATTACAGATGGGGATGCAGGGATTAGGGTATATGCACTCTGATCTGGGAGGATTTGCTGGCGGTGAAGCATTTGATTCAGAATTGTATACCCGCTGGTTACAATATGGAGTATTTCAACCAATATTTAGGCCACATGCCCAAGAACATATTGCACCAGAACCGGTTTTTCATGATACAAAAACAAAAGCTTTAGCCAAGAAAAGTATCGAACTTAGATATAGTTTACTACCTTATAATTACACTATTGCTTTTGAGAATAATCAAACGGGCATACCACTGATGCGCCCTTTGTTTTTTGAAAATACAGATAATAAGGAATTATCTGAAATAAGTTTTACCTATATGTGGGGGGATCATTTTATGGTATCGCCCATAGTACAACCTGGTATTGCATCTATGGATATTCCGTTTCCAAAGGGAACTACTTGGTACGACTTCTTTACCGAACAGAAATTTGAAGGAGGAACATTTAAAACGGTTGAAGTTGCAGAAGATCACATCCCAGTGTTTGTAAAAGCAGGAGCATTTATTCCTATGGTGCAACCAGTACAAACCACCGAAATGTATTCGACAAAAGAGATAATATTACATTACTATCATGATAGTACTGTAGAACAGAGTTCTGGTAAATTATATGATGATGATGGCAAAACACCTAATGCTTTTGAAAAAGGAAACTATGAAATATTAAAATTTATTAGTACAGCAAACGATAAAAAACTATCAATAGCGCTAACAGTAGAAAAAGGAGCTAAATATACGTTTAGTGATAGAAAAATTACTTTGATTATTCATAATATTCAATCCACTCCAGAATCTATAACAATAAGTGGTGCTTCTCCTTTGTTTGATTGGAATGAAGCAGATAAGAAGCTAAAAATAAACTTCAATTGGAATTCTAAAGAAACCAAAAACATAAATATTTCTTTGTAAAATGCTCTAAATTATCGAACTTATAAGCTCAAAATCTATAAGGTTTAAGTAATCTAAAAGAGAATAAAGACAGAACGTCTAGTATGACAATCATGATTAAAATTACTTTGGATTTGATAAAATATTTAGAATTTTAACATGAAAAACGACATGAAATTTAAGAACGTACTATTCATTTTTATTGCTTTAATTTTAATAGGATGTAAAACAGATGATATAGTATGGCTTAATGGTCAATGGGAAGGAGTTGGTTGTCAATTAGATTTAGAAGAAAATAACACCTGGTCTATTAATTTAGAGGTTGATGTTTACCAACAATCTTTTGAGATCAAATACCCAAGTTTAGAATGTTCTGGGCAATGGGAACTAGTAGAGTATTCGAATGATCGTGTTGTTTTCAATGAAGTAATATTAGAAAACACGAATACTTGTATCAAAGATGGTACTGTGATAATAACCAAAGTAGACGAAAATCATATTAGTTATAGTTATTATATCACAGACGGGAGAGACGTTTTAGCTTTTTCTACGTTGAAAAGAAAATAAGAATATTGGCGTATTATATACTAAATGAAGAAAGGAAAGATAATAGGTGTAAGTAAGAGTCAATCTCACACTTTTAATAAATTTAGTTACGAGCATATAACTCTTATCAAAGGATTGGGTGTTAAAGGGGATGCCCATATGGGAAAAACAGTAAAACATAGATCTAGAGTATTAAAGGATCCTACTCAACCAAATTTAAGACAAGTACATCTAATTCATTCTGAACTATTTGAGGAATTGAAGAAGAAAGGGTTTTATATCAAAAAAGGGGAGGTAGGAGAGAATATTACTACTATCGGGGTAGACTTATTAAGTCTTCCTAAGAGTACTATTCTGAAGCTTGGTGAGAAAGTGAAAATTAGAATAACCGGTTTAAGAAACCCTTGTAATCAATTGAATTCGATAAAAGAAGGATTGATGAAAGCTGTTTTGGACACTGATGAGAACGGGGATTTAATAAGAAAAGCTGGTGTTATGGGAGTAGTGGTAGAGGGCGGAGAAGTATCTGTTGGAGATCAAATTGAAATTTTACTACCCGAAGAACCACATCTTAAACTAGAAAGAGTATAAGAAAAAGGATACTATGTCTACTTGTTGTGCATTTAGATATTTTTTTAACTATAATCCGTCAATTCGAGTGATTCGGCTTTAGGAGAAGTGTATCGAGAATAGGATTTTAGTTTTAAAAAGCTATTCTCGATACATTTTGTCTCCATTCCATTACGACAAAACACTCGAATTGACGCTTTTTTGTAATAACCTTCCTAAATGCACAACGGGTTATATCTATAATTTGGTAGTGTTCTGAAACGTATAAATTTAATACCTGAGGCTATGCAAAAAAATGAATCTGTCGAAGAATTTATTTCAAAGAATGAAGAATGGAAAGAAGCAATAGAAATCTTAAGATCAATACTGCTTACTACCGAAATGGAAGAGACTATAAAATGGGGGATTCCGGTGTATATTATTAATGGAAAAAATGTAATAGGAATAGGAGCATTTAAATCCTATGTTGGAATTTGGTTTTATCAAGGTGTATTCTTAGAAGATAAGGCAAAGAAGTTGCTAAACGCTCAAGAAGGAAAAACCAAAGGTTTACGACAATGGAGGTTTAATACTACTGATGAGATAGACAAAAAAATGATACTTCAGTATGCAAAAGAAGCAATTAGAAATCAAAAAGAGGGTAAGGAAATCAAACCAGTACGATCAAAAACAATCGAGATTCCTTCTGAATTATTAACAGCACTGAATGCTAATGATAATTTAAAAAAATCTTTTGAACAATTAACTCCTTTCAAACAAAAAGAATACGCAGAATATATTACTACCGCAAAGCGAGAAGCTACTCGTATATCAAGATTAGAGAAAATAAGCCCAATGATACTCGATGGTATTGGGTTGAATGATAAGTATCGATAAAACTAACACTATTTTTTGCAAAACAATTGCAGCTTATAATAATATAAGACAACTACTTCTTTTTAGTATGCTGGCCAACGATAATCTATCTTTAAAATAGCAGTTTGCATAAATAAACACAACAATTCTAGTGTGTATTTGTAGTTTATATTTAATTTTCAACATAAAATATTCAGTAAAAATGTTAATTTATTGACATTTTGTCAATAAATATAATATTTAACTGCTATTTTGACATCTGTTTTATGTTGTTGTTAATCAGTGATCTACGTATTGTTTTGATGTATTCGTAGTATAATTCTTTGTCTTTGGAATAAAACTTGACTCATTACTGGTTATATGAATCTTTAAATATGATAGAATATGTCAGTACATTTTAAATCGATAGCCAGAAAGGATCCAAGGGATGCTACGGCTATCCCAAAGCACTATGCTTTGGTTGTAAGTAGTGGAGTAACCGATATTGATCAGTTATCACAATTGGTAAGTGATGGATCAACAGTTACCCGGGCAGATGTATATGCAGTAATCATTAGATTGGTGACAACTATTCAGAACGAGCTTAGCCAGGGGCGTACCATACGTTTGGGTAAGTTGGGTAGTTTTAGTTTAGGGGTTAATAGTGAAGGGGTTGATACTCCAGAAGAGGTAACCCCATCATTAATTAAACGAACAAAAATTCGTTATCGCCCAAGTATAGAATTAAGCAACATGCTTAAGACACTTCGATTTAAAAAGAAAAGTGAGTAAGCATGTAGTTTAAGGCTACACATTATAAAGTACTCTCTGGCGCTTATGGTGCCGGGGAGTGTTTTTTTGTCTAAAAAACGCCAAAACTCACCTAAGAAGCCATTTTTTTTGACCTTAGATGCCGTTTTTTTTCATCTAAGAAGCCAATTTTATTGCTCTAGGCGTCCAAAAATACCACTCAAAAACACCGTTTTGAAGTAAAAAATAACTTAAAACACCTTTAAAAAACAGGCTGATACACGCTCTTTTTTATGCAGAAAACTAACTAAAATGCAATGGTTTTTTGAGGGTTTTTTAGTTAGAAAGAAACTCAATTTCCGACTTAAATTCACCCAATAAAACTGTATTTTTTGTTTACTATTTCAAAATTAAAATGGTATAAGAGAATATACAGGAGTATAAAGCAAATCGATTATATGAGTTGTTACCTATTACCTAACTGTTCATATAATCCTGCCACCTTACCAAAAGATACTTTTCTTTCTGGTTTTCCTTTAGATCCAGAAATCCATATTCATAACAAAACAAATAGATCTGTCCTTTTTTGTTTTTCCAGTAATGCGTAAAATAAGTAGGGTCAAACCCCTCAGATAGTAGCTTTTCTTTACGTATAGTAGACATCCCAGATTTATTATACGCTTTTAAGAGTTTACGATTGGTTTTTAACTTTTTGTCAATAGTGTAATATAAGGCTTCTTCTGATTTACGTTTTTGATATTGATGAGCAGATTTACAATGGATAGAACAATATTTCTTATCGGATCTACCCATAATTTCAGCTTTGCAATGTGGACATATATTCATAGTTTCTAATGAATCAAATAGTAGTCGAATCCTATTCGAATGTTATTCGACTAAAATACTACTATGATTTTTAAATACTGCATTTTTGTATCATGAACCTCACCAAACATATCACCTTAAAGCATTTGCTGATTGGTAACCAAAAGATGATTGGATTACAGTTTCATCCTGATAAGGTAATCCAGGCATTGATAAAAGAACTCCCCAATCCTAAATGGAGCAGAGAGTTTGCTATGGTATATATCATAAATACCAAAGAAAACTTGAATCATGTTTTTGAGAAATTTAGAGGTGTCGCTTGGATTAACGGAAATTCTTTCTTTAAAGAGAAAGTTATACGAGATAATGAGCCTGTCGATGTTAACTGGTATCGTAATAGAGCTAAAGCAGCTTCATATAGATATGTACCAGAAGCATATCTTCTAAAATTAGAACTTAAAAGATATGCCCTAAACACCTGTAAAATATACATCTCGTTATTTGAGAAGTTCATAAATCAGTATCCCGATAAGGATATTGTGGAATTATCAGAGCAGGAGATAAGAGCATATTTGCAATTACTTATTCGTCAAAAAAAATCTAATAGTTATATTAATCAAACGATCAATAGCATTAAGTTTTATTACGAAGTAGTGATGGGAATGCCTAATCGATTTTATAGTATTGAAAGACCTAGAAAAGAACAAAAACTCCCTCAAGTACTTTCCAAAGAGGAAATTCTCGCTATGATTGCCAATACCAACAACATAAAACACCGTTGTATTGTAAGTCTATTATATTCTGCTGGATTACGTAGAAGTGAACTATTGGAATTAAAAATTCAAGATATAGATAGTAAGCGGATGCTAATTCATATCAAAAATGCAAAAAATAATAAAGACCGATATTCATTGTTATCAAAAACCGTTTTAAAAGAATTAAGAGTATATTATAAAGAATGGAAACCAAAAAAATACCTGTTTGAAGGATTAAAAGGAACTAAATATAGTGGAAGTAGTGTAAAAGAAATAGTAGTTAAGGCAGCAGAAAAATCAAAGATAAACAGGAGAGTAACTCCGCATATGTTAAGACATAGTTTTGCTACTCATCTTTTAGAGAATGGTACTGACTTAAGGTATATTCAAACGCTGCTAGGACATGGTAGTACAAAAACAACAGAAATTTATACTCAAGTGGCAATAAACAATTTCAAATCAATTAAAAATCCACTAGATTTGTAATAAATACATGGAATATAATAGCAATTGCTATTACAACATTGTTAGGCACAAGCAAAAAATATTAGTTAAAAAACATGAAAACCAAAATTGTAATATTCTTTTTAATTATTTCATCGTTATCTTATAGTCAAGAAAAAGATTCTATTAAACTAAAAGAGCTTGAATTTGCAGAAAAACTCACCTACGCTTTTACTTCTGAAGTATTTAAAAAACAAGAGCATAATTCAAAAATAGATAAAGATTATAAACTGCCTTGGAATACAAAACTATACACTGAAGCACAATCAAAAAAGGCTCTAGACACTTTAATAAAAAATGCTACCATTAAAATTAAGAAAGGAAGCTTTTCAAATCACATTTTAGAATTCAATTCATATTTCCCAGAATTTATAAGTGACGACCTAATAAGTATTTTTAAGTTATCAATTAAAACGAATAAAATTGCAGATGATAGTACAATCTTAAAGATTCAAGAAAGTGGTAATTCTGGGTTTGGATTTCACTCTTCCTCAGGCTTTGAAAACGGAAATGCTTACTCCCATAATTGGAGAACCATTAGTACCTCTTTTGATATTAAAACTAAAATAAAAACAGAGGGGTTTAAGGGAACAATAGAATTTGAAAGTGGATTTATCAAAGGTTATGATTATTTAAAAATCAAAAAATCAGATATTGGTAAAGAAATGAAAATTGGTAATTATGACTTTACTGTTATAGATGTTTTAGATAATTCATTGATATTAGATTTCAAAACTAACATTGAAGATTTGGGATTGACTTTAGTCAATTTAAATAAAAAAAGGCAACGTATTATTTCATCAGGAGTTATGTTTAGTTCGCAAACACTTTTTAAAGACGTTTACTTAAAGTTTAAAGAAAACCCAAACTTATCATTTGAGGATTATAAAAAAGCATTTCATTCTAAATTTATAGAAATGATTGAAAACGCTAAAAAGAAGAAAGAAACTCAAGAAAATATCTTTGGGAAAGAATATAGAGTTTTTACTTCATCAGGGAATTTAATTAATGCATATTTATATATGCCGAAATATTTTTCCAAAAAGTTTGAAATCACATATAATGAAAATGAAAAAGAGCGTATTCCTAAAGAACCTAAAAAATCTCCATTAGATAAAAAAATGGAATTATATTTTGAAAATGAAGATGGTGTTGCTGTTTTATTAGGTGATAATTTAAAACTTTTAGATAAAAACCTTAGACCAATAAAAAGTGTTGAATCTGGAATCTACGTTAAAATTCTTGGGAAATCGCTTAGAGACTTTAATGGTGAGAAATACGATGAAACATGTAAGGCATACAAATACGTGAAAATAGTATATGATGATGATGAATATCTGATTGCAGGTAAAAATGTATACAAAATGGAAAAACTAGATAAACAAGCTCCTCAAGGTAGTACTTTAGAGTTTTTCAAAGCAGAATCTAACGACTATTTAAAAGTTTTTAAACCTAATGCTGGTATGGAATTCTGTTATCAAATTACGTATTCTCCCATCTTAATTAAAAACACAAAAAAAGATTCTTATACTTTTATAGATGTGATAAAAGATGATTTATATTCTAAAATAACCAACCAATTTAAAGAGGCTGATTTTTTTCAATCTGGAAGTAATGCAAACATTTATGATAAAATAACCAAAATTGAAACAACTGATGGTGGATTTCTTTTAGATTTAAGACATGATGGAGATAGTTATAAAGTTTCACTTACTAAAAAGAAAAATAAATACATAGTTAAATATTTGAATAAAAAGAAAACTTCTGAGAATAAACGTAATGGTATTACAAAAGAATTTTATGAAAATGGAGATTTAAAAGCAGAATGGAATTATAAGAACAATAAATTAAATGGAATTTCAAAAAAATATTACAAAGATGGAAAATATGCTGTCAAGAATTATTTAAATGGTAAACTAATAGAATCAAAAACATATTTAAAAGATGGTATTTTGCATGAAGAGTTTAATATTGAAAATGGAAAAAGAAATGGAACGGCTACAAGATTCTATAAAACTGGAGAAAAAAGAGCTACTTGGGAATATAAAGATAATGTCTTAATTAGCGGAGCTACTTATTACATCATCGGAGAGAAAAAAAATGATTACAAATATCAAGAAGGAAAGAGAAATGGAATTTCTATTGGTTATTTTTTAAATGGTAAAAAGAAATATGAATGGAATTATATAAAAGGGAAATTAGAAGGTATAACCATTGAATATTATAAAAGTGGTAAAAAGAAATATGAGTGGAATTATGAAAAAAATAAATTAAAAGGCAAATCAATTAAATACTATGAAAACGGTAGTGTAGAGAAAATTTTGAGTTATTAAAACAATATATAGAAGCCTGTGCCTAACAATTTGTATAATACATATGCACCCTTCGGGATGCAAACGCACCATACAAGAAACGTTGCCAACAATGCAAAACCGAAACTACCGAAAGTGAATAGATTTATAATAATAGTCTTAATAATATTTTCCTTTTCAAGTTGTCAGAATTATGAAAGCGAGAAATATATTAAAATGGAAAACGAAGCCATTAATGATATAATTCTTGAAATGACACAATTTGAGGAAATGAAAGAACTGAATGAATATGGAAATAAAAAACTTAAACTTTATATCTTATCAAAATTAGACACAACAACAGCTTGGACAATAAAACCAACTGGATATGACATTGGTGCGAATGGAATTGATTATTCAAAAGAAAGAATTGAAAGAAACAAAAATAAATTTGAGGAAGATTTAAAACAATATGAATTTGAGAAAAAAATTTTCATCGACTTAAAAAATGGAAAAATTAAAACTCGGAATTTGAATTATTCCTTTAAGAATGAAAATTTAAATATTGAATTAATAAAAAAAGAAAAGATTGAAGCATTAGAAAACTTTGATACTAAAAAAAATGAATTTGGTTATTTATTCATTTCAAGAATAGTTTTTAATAGAAATTTCACGAAAGGTTATTTACATTTTGACTTTATTTGTGGAGATGGTTGTGCTTGGGACAATAATATTGAAATCAAAAAAGTAAATGGAAAGTGGAAAATAACGGAATACTTTTCTGGAGGAATTGCCTGAAAACAAAAGCACTGTTGGCAACACCGTATATAATTTATTGCTGGCTTCTCGCCTACTTGCGAAAGTCCTCGCGGACTTTCTTGGTCGGTAATTATTTACTAAATTAGTTGCTTGAAACACGCAACAAACCATATACACAAACGTTCTACGCAATTTGAACAAACCAACAATGGACGAAAAAACAAAGAAACAAATTGAATTACATTCTGCTGGTGCAACAATCCGACACGCAAGTCCATTTGCAGAGTTGGAACATTATACGAACGAAAATAAAATTGAACCTGAATTTATAAAAAAGTGGTGTGTTCCATTTTATATGTTCGGAATAAATAATGCAGATGAATTCATTCGGAACTTTGAACCAATAAGAGCGGAACTGAATATAGAAGTTGTTAAAAATCTACTTGGAGATTTTAATTGGAGAACTAGAATTGTTGGAGCGTATTTTGCTTCAATAATGGAATATAAAACTGTTGAGGATATTATTGGAATTCACCTTTTAAAAAGTCAAGTTTGTTACGCAGGAAATGGGTACTGTTTAGCATTAGCGAAATTTAATACTCAAAACGGAATTGAATATCTGAAAAAATATCTTGAATACTATTTGACAAGAAAAGACTTGCATTATGACCAAAGTGGAGCAATGTTGGCTCTAAAATGGACTGACCAAATAAACGGAACGAACGAAATGAATAATTATTTAGGATTGTATAAAGAATGGACTTCTGGTAATCATACACAAGACATAAATAATAAATTTCAAGGATTTGAACAACAGATGAACAATTTGAAAAGAATAAAAACTGCGTAGAACAACGTGTCCTATGTAAAGCCCTTTCCCAAGTCTTAGGTTAAAAATACAATATTTTATTATTTTAATTATCTCATTCTAATGATTTTAGATTGTTGGATTGTTGGCAACGCCATTAAAGCGTTGTCAATACTTCAACAATAGCCCATTATAACTCCGCATCCTATATGTGGTATGATACAAAATCATCCACCAGCATCACTATGATTATGATTGGCAAACAAGGCAACTTGCTATAAAATGTGATAACGGTTTAAAGCTTCACCCACGTTGTTTAGTTGTCCTTTTTTGTGCCAAAAGTATTGTCGAGTTTTTAGGCTTATATTTTTTATTTTTTTCAACTTACCACTCCTATCTGATAGGGGGTTTCTGTTCTGATAATAGCATGAATACGGCTCAGTAATTTTCTGGCCACCTTTACTAAAATCCTTTTCACATCTTTTCCCTTATGAGATCGGTAATATGCTTGCATCACAGGATCAAACCGTAAAGCAACCCAAGTAGCCTCTACCAGGTAACTTCTCATAATTCTGTTTGCTCTGGGAGTAAGGCCAGAAGTAGTCAAACTATCACCACTCTGGTGAACAGATGGAATCAAACCAACATAACTAGCCAACTGCTTAAAATTCTTAAACCTTCGTAAATCGCCTAACTCACAAATGATCCCACATGCTACAATAGGACCTACTCCTGGAACACTCCTTAGTAAATAATAATCCTTCTTGTAATGTTTACGACAATAAGCGCGTAGTTTAACACTCACGTCTCGTTGTTGCTTGTCTACAAAATCAAAAGATGCTAATCGGGTCTGCAAACAATAATCCATCGTGGTATAATCAAAGGATAAATTCTTTAGCCAATTTCTAAATTTATGAGACCAATGGGGTTGATCTAACTCTTTGGGAATCTCAACTCCTAAATACAATAGTTGCATCTTGATTTGGGTTTTGATCTTACGCAGTTCTTTAACTAGATCATTACGCCTACGAAATAGACATCGTAAGTACTCCCGCTCAATATCTGGAACATGAATCCCTCGTAAACGACCATCTTTTAACTCCCTACATAATAATCGAGCATCGATCTTATCGCTCTTCTGAAATTGTGCCTTGGCTGGCCGGTGAACATCAGCCGGGTTAACCACCATAGAACACCAACCAAAAGATTCAAATAAGCGATGATGACTAAAACCACAACAACCAGATTCATAACAACAATATACCTGATATCCTGTAAAATGTTTGTCTACATATTTCTGTAATGCATAAGCATTGGGAGGAATCGTCAAATCTGAGCCATCAAAAAGGTCGGTAGCTGTATGAATTTTCCAACTTCTCTTGTGTACGTCAATACCAATAAATAACTTTGAGTCTGTAGTATCCTTTGTTTTCATAATAAATTAGTAGTTTGATTCATTATATAAACTTAGGATACTGCTTTTACATGGTTGCTATAATTAATGGCTAGTTCTAGCCTACTTACGAAAATCCTCACGGATTTTCTATTCAGTTTTTATTTGCTAAATTAGGTGCTTAAACACGCCACTAATCATACACAAGACCGTTGTAAAACATTACAAAAAATGAACAAAAGAACATTAATAACAATTATCTCAATTGGACTAGTTTTATTTAGTTGTAAAGAAAACAAACAGAATGAAGTTAAAGATAAACCTTTGCAAGTTGAAAAGACTGAGACTAAAAAAAACAAAATGGAAACTTTAGGAATTGAGCAAAAATTATCAGAATTAATCTCCAAGAAAATATCAAATAAAGATTTCGTAACTGAATTTTTAAAATCTGAGGCTTTTGTTTGTTTACCAAAAGGACAAGTAAATAAGGCAACCGGAATGATTCAAGAAAACCCGACATTATTTACGCTGACCTATCCAGAATATGTTTCAATATGCTTTTACACAAGCGAGAGTAATGCTGAAAAAACTTTTAAACAGTTTCCTAACTTTGAGGAAGTCGCTAAAATAAATGTGGCGGATTTTCTTAATACATTAAAAGGAAATAAATTCGGAATCGTAATTAACCCGTATTGTGATTTACATAAAATCTATTCATTAGAGGAATCGATAGAAATACAAAAAGAAATAGCAAACGTTTTACAACAATAGCTATAATTAATACGGGTTTAGGTGCTTAACCTAAAGTTTAGTGTATTTTTATGAAGTCCGCCAAATCTTTTGATTTGGCTTTAAACGAAAAAGATAAAACAAAATAAAAAGTTTTGGCTAAGTGCTTAATCGGAAATTCAGTTGTATTTTTTCCCGTACTAACCATAGCTGAAACGTTGGGCGTAATTCCTCTCTTCTCCAAAAAAAATAATCTCTTTAAGGTAACGTTTTGTATCTTATTAGGGTTCATTGTTAGACCGATTTTTAATTGATGCCTTCAAAGCTCGAGCGCAATTCTGGTTGGAATGTAAAAAGCCTTTGATATACCAGTATCAAAGGCTTGTGATAATCTCATTGATGAATCCTTTATGGATATCTCGTTCAGAATATTTTCTTGATTACAATATACATTCTCTTTGGGCATTTTTATTCATTTAAATCAAAAAGAATGGCAAAAAGAAATTTAAAAATGGATATCATTAATCCTAATGCAGCTGGAATTGATATTGGAAGTCGCTCACATTTTGTAGCAATTAATCAAGAACACTCTGATGTAAAAGAGTTTGGAGTTTATGCTCAGGACATCAAAGAATTACTCAAGTGGTTACTTGAAAATGATGTAAAAACTGTAGCTATGGAATCTACAGGTTCGTATTGGCAAAATTTATATACAGAATTACAGAATTCATCTATTGAGGTGATTCTAACAAATGGAAAATTCACCAAAAATATCAAAGGAAAAAAAACAGATGTTTTGGATTGTATGTGGATTCAAAGACTACATACTTTAGGGCTTTTAAGTGGCAGTTTTTTACCTGATTTAGAAACAGAACACCTAAGAACTTTGGTTAGACACCGCGGTAATTTAATTCAGACTACTTCAAAAGCATCCAAAAGAATGGCTCAAAACATGAGACTAATGAATTTAAGATTAGACATTGTGGTAAAGGACATTGTTGGTTTAACAGGTTTACGAATTATTAATAAAATTTGTAATGGAGAAACAAGTGGAAAAGAACTTGCTAAATTAAGACATGGGAATTGTAAAAAATCAGAAGAAGAAATTGCTAAAGCTTTACAAAGTAATAATCGTCAAGATTACTTATTTGTTTTAAAACAAGAGTTACAAAAATACCAAGACACTCAAAAATTAATAATAGAATGTGATATTGAAATAAAAAATATTTTAGAGCAATTTGTGAATCAAAATGAAATAAAAAAATCACTTTATATTGATAAGAAAGTACATAAAAGAATAAATAAAAACACGCCTAAAAACATAGATTTAAACCTTATTTCATATCAATATTTTGATGGTGTAGATTTATATGCCATAGAAGGATTTAGTCATGGGACTGTACTTACATTAATGAGCGAACTTGGTGAAAAAGGAATACTAAAATTCCAAAATGCACAACATTTTACATCTTGGTTAAGACTAGCTCCCAACAATAAAATCTCTGGCGGACGTATTCTTAGCAGTAGAACTCCCAAAGGCAGTAATAGACTTAAAATAGCACTAAGACAAGCTGGAAATGCAATTGGAAATTTAAAAGACACTCATCTTTCAAACTTCTTCAATAGAATAGCATACAGAAAAGGTAGAGTCGTTGCTGTTTCTGCTACCGCAAGAAAAATAGCTACAATACTTTGGAATATGCTATACAAGAATATACAATATACTCCTCCAACAATTTATGAGTATCTTGACCAAAAAAGAAAGAGAAAAGTTCTGGAACTTCAAAAGCAAATAGCTAATTTAGACGCTAGAATGAGTAAAATACAACCCGTTTAAAAGCTAGTGAAATCAATGGATGTAGAAAACGTTACTCAGAATTAGATCAAATGAAAATATTATCATTTACAACATACTTATTAATAGTTTTAACTATAGTTAGCTGCAAACAAGATGTAAAATCTGAACCTGAATCGGAACTGAAACCTGAAGTTGTTGAAAAAATTGAGGAAAAAATAGAAATCCCTAGTAATGTAGACTCTGAATTTAAAACCTTCTTTAAATTTTTCAATAAAGATTCTACTTTTCAAATAAGTCGAATAGATTTTCCTTTAAAAATAATGGAAATGAATGGAGAGATGTCAGATGTTGAGCCCAGAATAATAGAGCTTAAGGATTATGAAAAAATGGATCTGACTTACGACAAATCTTTTGAAACTAGACAATATGATAAATATACTCAAAAAGTCGTGTTAGACGATTCTAAGGCGAGAATCGAACTCCGTGGAATAGATAATGGAATTCATAATGATTTTGAATTCGAAAAAATTGACGGAAAGTGGAAAATGATTACTTGGACGGACTCATCAACATAAAAAAGTAGATAACACTATATATGTGATCATAGCTGTTTAAGGCTAAATCGAAAGGTAATTTCATTTTTGCAATAGCGCTAAATTTTTATAAATTGAATAAGAAATAAAAATGCGCAGATAGATCAATTGGTTCAAGTATACTTGCCTTGCTCCGATTCATAAACCAAGCGTTAGCAACAAGCGAAAAGAATGAAATTATTATCACGTTTTCTTTTAATTCTATTAACCATTTTTACATTAGCCTGTGGCGGAAGGTTAATTTCTAAAGAAGAAGCTAAAAAAAATGCTTTAATCATAACGGAGAAGCTAAACGCGGACAATATAAATACTTTTCGTAAATGGAATTTTCGTTATCGTGGTGGAGAAATCTGGACGAAAAAAGTAGACGATTCTATTATTTTTAACTGCTATTATCGAAAAGAAAATGATACAACATCATTAGTTGTATCGAATCGCTACTTAATTTCAAAAGAGTTTCCTTGCTCAATCGAAGTTGACACTTCATTGTTTGGAGCCTACACATTTAACAAGTTAAATAACGGAACAATTACTGTAAAGGCTACTCTGAATAATAAAGGGAGAGACACTTTGTTATTTCAAAATTTAAAAGTTGAAGATGTTTTCAAAACCGAAGACCTTTTTCGTAAAATAGATTCACTCAGTAAACTTAAAGATGAACTTAAAGTTTATAGAATAGACTATCTAAAAAGAAATGGTGACTTTATCGATTTTTATATTACTGCACGTGATATTCTCACTTTTATAGGTGACGAATCGACTTTAAAACCAAAGCAAATATGGTTGGATAATTTTGCAGAAGGAACAGAAATAGCCCCTAAATGGAATTTAAGACATTTTGATGAGGATCAACTTGATTAATAAAGCCAGTTGCTAACATCATATATGAAATCAGAGCAAAGTTTAGTGCTAAATCGAAAGGTCATTTCCTTTTTGCAGTGGCGCTAAATTTTTATAAATTGAATAAGAAATAAAAATGCGCAGATAAATCGATTGGTTCTGGCTTACTTGCCTTGCTCCGATTCATATATTTGGCGTTGTCATTAATTGGGTACGTTAAAGGCACATCGTTTACAAAGTTAAAGGGACATAGTTTACACTTTTTAAGGCATAATTTGAGAGGAAAATCAAATTATCATGCCTTGGAAAACCACAACAACTATGGAACAGAAAATTGAATTTATCTGTGAATGGCGAACAGGAAAATATACCATCACAGAATTATCTAAAAGCTTTGGAATCTCCAGACCAACGGCCTACAAATTGATTCAGCGATTCGAAAATCAAGGCTATGAAGGCTTAAAAGAACAATCCAGAGTACCAGGTAAACATCCTAATGCAACCTCTGAAAATATCGTTAAAAGTATTATCAAATTAAAAGAAAAGCACAAGCTTTGGGGAGCTAAAAAAATCAGAATATTATTGTTTAAAGAGTTTACTGAACAACAAATCCCTTCTGTGGTTACTGTGCATAATATTCTTCGAAAAAATGGTTTGGTATCTCCTCAAAAACGAATGCGAAGAGTAAAACCTGTATTCCCCATTTTTGATCCAAAATCCTGTAATGAAGTATGGAGTGCTGATTATAAAGGAAAGTTTTTAATGGGTAATAAAATCTATTGTCATCCACTAACCATTGCGGACTCTAAAAGTCGATTTCTATTCACTGCTAAAGGTCATTATAAAGAAACGCTAAAAGCAGCCAAAGCTGAGTTTACAAAGGTTTTTAGAACATATGGAATCCCTAAACAAATACACACAGACAATGGAAGTCCTTTTGGATCTGTAAGAGCTATTCAACGCTATACACAATTATCTTATTGGTTTATTGAACTAGGAATCACACCTGTATTTTCTGATCCTGCTCATCCAGAACAAAATGGAAGACATGAACGAATGCATCGTGATTTAAAAGCAGCTTGTGCTAAACCTTCAGCTTACGATTTAAAAGCACAACAACGGCGCTTAAATCACTTCGTAAAAGAGTATAATACTATCAGACCACATGAAGCTTTAGAAATGAAAACACCTGCTGATATACACGACTTTTCCTGTAGACCATTCCCCGAAAAAATATCTAATTTTGATTACGACACCAACCTAAAGTACTTAAAGTAACCAAGAGTGGAGCTATTAGATGGAAGTCTTATTATTGGGTATATTTAACTGCCGCATTAAAAGGGAAATATGTAGGTATACAAGAGTTAGGCAATGGTATTTGGAAAGTTTATTATAGAAATGTATTTTTAGGTTTCTTTGATCAAAGAAACCTAAGAAAGAAACAACAAGCAACAAGATTAGAAACTAACTTAGTGTAAACACCTAATCTTTAACTTGTGTAAACTATGTATCTTAACGAACATCACATAGAGATGAAAAAATTTAAATTGAGTTTATTATTCATAATCTCACTCTCGCTCAATAGTTGTTTGAGCCAGGATTGGGTTCAGATTGGAGAAGAAATAGTTGGTGACGAACGCTTAAACCGAATTGGACTAACTTATGATTTAAGCTCACAAGGAAATACTATTGCTGTAACTTATTCTGACCGCCCAAATTTTGTAAAAGTATTTGAACTCCAAAACAGTCAATGGGTTCAAGTTGCAAACACTATAGTCAGCAAATCAAAAAACAGCTCTTTTGGGGATCATTTAAGCATAAATGAAACTGGTAATCTCATTTTAATTTCAGAGAGTCAAAAGAATGGAAATTCCATCCAAAATGGGATAATACATTTTTTAGAAAAGCAAAATAATAACTGGATAAATCGAGATAGTCTAATTGGTAAAAAAAACAATAACCATTTAGGATTATCCCTCAAAACTAATTCGTCAGGAAGTGTAGTCGCCACAGCACAAAAAAGCAATGAACAAATGGAAGGCCAATACAATTATGAAGAAGTATTAGTTTTTCATAAAAATGGAGGCACCATAGAAAGGTTAGCTAAAACAATTACTATTAATACTCCTAATTCAATTAGCAAAAACTTAAACCTTAGTAATGACGGTAAAACAATAGTAATTAACTATTCAACATCCATTAACGACAAGCATTACGCAATATTTGAAATTCACAAAATCTCAAACAGATCATTTGAAAAAACACATACTTTGAAAATAGAGAAACAAAATTACTTTGATGTTGTTAATCTTTCTTTAAGTGGGAATGGACAATACTTATTATTAGGCTTTCCTGACTATAGAACTGAAGAAAAAGTAGCATTGGGAAAAGTTGTGATTTACAAAATTAAGGATGCCGAATTTGAACAAATAGGTGGTCAAATCACAGGTGAGAATAAATACGATTATTTTGGTCATAGAATAAGTATAAACCATAATGGAAATATTATTTCAGTTACGACATCTACAAGTTCAATCCACAAAAATGGCTATGTTAAAACATATAAACTCGAAAACAATAAATGGGAACAGGTAGGAAGTACATTGAAAGGGTTAAATACTATCTTAAATGGTGCTGGGAATATTTTGGCTATTGGGAATTATCGTTCAAATAACCAAAATGGAGCTATCAAAATATATAAGTTCAAATGAGAACTACGCACAACAAAAAATAAACAGCATTAAAACGACTGTTTATTCAAACCGTTGTGTGCCATTAAAAAAACAAATCCCTTATTTAAAATCTAATAAATGAATCAATATAAAACATTTCAAACTGAAAGATTAATACTTAAACCAACTTCACTAGAAGATGCTGAATTTATTTTTAAATTGTTCAATAGCCCAAAATGGATTGAATATATCGGTGATAGAAATATAAAAACAATAGAAGATGCAAAAGAATATATTGAAACCAAAATGATAACTCAACTTAAAAAACTTGGATATTCAAATTATACATTAATCCGAAAAGAAGACAATTGTAAGATAGGAACTTGTGGATTGTATGATAGAGATGGATTAGAAGGAATTGATATTGGTTTCGCTTTCTTGCCTGAGTATGAAAAAAAAGGTTATGCGTACGAATCTGCTAATAAGTTAAAAAACATTGCATTTAGTGAATTTGAACTCACTTGTGTAAATGCCATTACTAGAAAAGAGAATATGTCTTCTCAAAAATTATTAGAAAAGTTAGGAATGAAAAAAGAAGGAACAACTAAACTTCCAAATGATTTTAAAGAATGGTTAGTTTATAAAATTAAAATATAAAAACTGGTTACAACACTATATATAATCCATTGCTATAACTTGCCTACTTACGAAAATCCGTGAGGATTTTCTATTCGGTTTTTATTTACTAAATTACGTTCTAAACCATGCAACGTATCATATACAACAACGTTACCTGCAAGCGAAAAACCAAGATTGAAAACAAAAAAAGAAATATTAGAGTATTATCAAAACGGACAAAGATTCTATCGGAATGTGGATTTCGATAGCGGAGAATCTTATGCGGATTCTAATTTCCAAGATGCGATGTTTGAGAACTGTTATTTTGGTGTCGATTTCTCGAATTCTAATTTTAGAAACGCAAGATTTTCGGAATGTAATCTCAAATCAACTGATTTTCAAAATTGTGACTTAACAAAAACTGAAATCATCAATTGCTTAGTTGAATCAATAAATTTTGGTAACTCAGATACCTCTGACTTACTTTTCGATAATAATACGAGTTATGGAAATGAAGTGAAAATTAATACTGACTCTAACGAAATAGAAGCTTTTGCACATTCATTAGTAACGGAATTATATGAAAGAGTACCTGAATTTGACAAAATAAGCGACCATCATTCTGATGACTTGCTTTATGTCGTTTATGGAGATTTGAGTTTAAGGCTTTCTGAACAAATAACTGAATTAGAAAAACCTAATAAGTTAATTACGGACTCATTCACTTTCTTCAATTATTTAGGAGATAAAAACGATAAAGAAATAGATAATTTATTAGTTGTTGGAATTTACGAAGGTCTTTATTGGAGTAAAAAATGTAATGATTTAAGTAGAGAATTACTAAAAGACAGAACTAAAGAAGTTTACGAGCATTGGATGATAAATGGAAATATCCAAGCTGAATACTGAAAAACCAACCGCATAATAAACACACTTGATTTTTGCCACCACACTAATCAACCCTAAAAAACCAAAATTAACCTGTTTTGATTACTAGAGTATTCGGGTAGGTGTCTATGAAAAATTATAAATATGTGATTCTCAGGGATCAGATTTAAGTTAATACACAGACTCCCGTTGTAACACATTCTGATGAATCGCGAACAATTTAATAAATATTGGGACTCAAATTATCCTGAATCCAATCCAATCGGACACGAATTAAAAAGCGTTTATCCAAATAGATGGTTACGGATTCATAGTTTACCCGAATCGAAACGATATGCGGAATCTGAAGATGAATACCAAATAATTCTGGATCGACAAAATAAACTGATTACGGAGTTAGTTGGAGAAAATACAGAAATAATAATCACGTCAGGACAATACGAAATAGAGTTGACTAACGAAATCTCAACCGAATTATCTGATTACGGAGAATTTGAAAAATGTAGAACAATTGAACTTCATAAAATTTATCCTGAGGAATATAAAGAGGGTTTTTTCTATGATGTTTATTTCAAGCCAGATATATGGACGATGAATTCTCAAAATAAACTGTTGAAAAATATCGCGGATGATGAATTACGAGCGATGTTTATCTGTCCTAAAGAAAACTGTATTGTTGCGTCTTATGATGGAGGGATGGATATAATAATTGATTCTCAAGAAAAAAGAGACCGATTAAAAGCTAAATATAGTGAGTGGATTTCTGAAAGAGAAGATGGGATGTGAAGAAGAAAACGTGTTACAACAACATATATGTGATCATAACAGGTTTTTGTGATAGATCAAATGGTTGTTGTATTTTTGGATGGCGCAATGCTTGCTAAAAGTGAAAAACAGCAATCAATGCGCAGAAAAGTCGAAAGATACCGTAACATTTTTCCCTGTTACGACACAAATATTAAGCGTTGTGTAACATTAAAGAACAGCTGAAAATTAAATGAATATTAGAGAGTTATTTTTCAATGATAACAACCAAATGAAGACTTTATGGAGAATACTGATTTTCATAATTCTTCTATCCCTTGTGATTTCACCTCTTGTTTTAATTAACAACTCATATTTGCAATTTGTTGGAGCCGTATTTATATTAATATTTGGTCTATATATTAACTCTAAATACCTTGACAAAAGAGATTTCTTAGAATACGGTCTTGTGTTCAAAATAGAAACTTTTTCAAATTTATCAATTGGAATTCTAATCGGATTTTTTTCAGTCATTCTGATGTTACTTATTGGTAAGATAACTGGAATTTTAATAGTCTCTAACCCAGTATCTACCCTACAATTATCATTAATATCACTTTTCGCTTTTAAAATGTTCCTTGTAAGTATATTAGAGGAAACTTTTTTTAGGGGATATCTATATACCAATCTTTATGATGGGTTTAAATCAAAAAAAATATCTCAAAAAAAGATATTTTTGATTTCACTATTAATATCATCTGTAATATTTGGACTAGCGCATTTCAGCAATAACCATGCATCGATTCAGTCAATTGTATTACTTACAATAAATGGAATGGTTTGGTGTATTCCATTTGCAATTACAAAAAATTTAGGATTATCAATCGGATTACACTTTGCTTGGAATTTTACTCAAACAGTGTTAGGGTTTACAATGAGTGGCAACAAAGCTGTAAATTCATTATATCAAATCGAGAATCAAAAATCGCATTTGCTTTCAGGTGGTGAATATGGCCCAGAGGCAGGTTTTTTAGGTCTTATTGGATTTATTACTATGCTATTACTTTCTTATGCTTATTTGAAAATAAAACAGAAAAAAACGTTGCACAACACGGTGTATAAAACATAGCTAATTAGTGCTAAAAAAAAAAGATTTGTGCCAATTTACAAAGACCGCCAAATTTTTAAATTCGACTTTTAAAACAAGAAAAATTAAAACCAAATAAAAATTTAGCTCTGTGTCAATCCGAAAAGTTAGTACGTAAAACACGCAACTAATCTTATACAAGACCGTTAGACATATGAAAATCGATTATTTGAAAATAGTAGAACTACACAAAGAAGTAAAGAGTTTACTTGAACAGTTTGATGCTCCTCAAAGACTTGTCAAGCATCTAACAATAGTTAATTCAACAGCTGTTTATATAGTTGAACAATTAAAAAGTGAATGGCCAAACTTGCCATTAAATGAAAAGGAAATACTATTTGGTGCATCTACTCATGATATCGGAAAAGCTGTAATTACTGATGAATTATATAGAAAAGGTAAAAAACACGAATCCGAGGGTTTCAAAATATTAAAAGAGCTTGGTTATAATGATAAGGAATCAAGGTTTACAATAACTCACGGAAATTGGGAAAATTCTAATCTTTTCATAGAAGATCTTATTGTATGTTTATCTGATAAAATTTGGAAAGGAAAACGAATAAATAAATTAGAGGAACGGATAACTACTAATATTTCGGAATTAACTAAAACCGATTTCTGGGACGTTTCAATGAAGCTGGAGCTCATTCTAGAAAAGATTGCTGTAGGATCGGACGATAGAATAGCTTGGCAAGGAATATAAAATGTGTATAACATCATATATGAAATCAGAGCAAGGTTTAGTGTTAGATCAAAAGGTCATTTCCTTTTTGCAAAGGCGCTAAATTTTTATAAATTAAACAAGAAATAAAAATGCACAGATAAGTCAATTGGTTCAGGTATACTTGCCTTGCTCCAATTCATATATTTAACGTTACCATAAATAGCTCCGAAAAAATTTAAATGATAAAAATTGTACCTTATAACAAACTTCATCAAAGTGATATTGATGAAATGATGAACGAAATTGCATCGGAATTTGATGAACAAATATTTCCTAAACCGACAAATGAAACACCAATTACACCTGATAGGTATTGGGTTGCGCTGAATAATAAAAAAGTTATTGGAACTGTTGGAGTAATTGTTATTAAAAAAGAATTTGGTGTTTTAAAAAAAATGATGCTAAAAAAAACATTTCGCGGAAAAGGATTGGGAATATCAAAATTATTACTAGAAACTGTTATCAATTGGTGTGAACAAAATGACATTCCAAAGATTTACCTAGGAACTATGAATCAGTTTAAAGCAGCTCAGGTGTTTTACAAGAAAAATGGATTCAACAGAATTTCAGAAAATGAATTACCTAGTAATTTTCTAAATAACCCATTGGACAAAGTGTTTTTTGAACAAAATTTAAATAACCTGAATTGATTTTAGCCGACATTATAAAAATTAAATGGGTGAAAAATATTACAGAAAAGTAATACGTCCAAACATTATGTGTCGCTAAATATGGTAACACCAATGTATAAGAAAACATAAGGCTTTTGTGCTTAATCGCAAGATCTGTGTTTACTTGCCAAGTCGCCAACTATAAAATTTGGCGTTTATAAGAAAAAAGATAAAAGCAAAATATTTAGGTTTGGCTTAGTACCAATCCGAAACGTATCGCTTATTACCTGCCCTACATTTCTTATACGAGACGTTGGCAATAATTACAAAAACACTTTTTTTATTTGAACTTTATAAGAGAATTTTTTTAACTTTGTACTCTAATTAAATTTTATGTCTATTACATCTGTAATATCATATTCGGATATTGTAAAATAGATAGTCAATTTTCTTTGACTATCACCATTCTTTACTTCAGGTAACAACCTGAAGCATTTCTACTTATTTACATTTTATAAATAAACACATCAATTGTGAACGCTTTTGTATTTAAATTAATTTATGAATACCGTAAGTGTATACAATACTTTAAAATACACAGAATATGAAATTAGAACATTTCGGATATAACGACAAAATAGAAAAACTAAGAATTCAACATAATCTAGTAGACTTTGAAATCGGAAGAATTATTTCAGAGCATAAGGAAAGATACATTGTTAAAACTGAAAAAGGGGAATTTGATGCTGAAATTACAGGAAACTTAAGATATACCGCAAATACTCGTGAAGATTTTCCTATTGTAGGAGATTGGGTTGCAATTTCTGAATATGATGATAATAAAGTTCTCATACACTCTATTTTTCCCAGAAAAACCATCATTGAAAGACAAGCAGTTGGCAAACAAGGAGAAAAACAAATCATAGCAACAAATATTGACTTTGCTTTTATAGTGCAAGCAGTCGACAGGGATTTTAATATCAATCGAATAGAAAGGTATCTGACAATTTGCAATACATCCAATGTAAAACCGATTATCATTCTCAATAAAATTGATTTGATAAACGATATCGAATTGACGAATTTGATATCTAAAGTTCAAGAAAGAGTAAAACAAGTACCAGTAATTGCTATGAGCAATGAGTCCCATAAAGGGATTGAGAGAGTGAAAGGGTATATTGTAAAGGGTAAAACCTACTGTTTATTGGGTTCGTCAGGAGTAGGGAAATCAAGCCTTCTAAACAATCTTTCGGGTAAACAACTGATGAAAACAAATACGATTAGCACAAGTACGAATAAAGGACGGCACGTTACTAGCCATCGAGAATTAATAGTTCTTGAAGATGGTGGAATTATAATTGACAATCCTGGAATAAGAGAAGTGGGTATTGCAGATTCAGTTGGAGGGTTGGAAAAGACATTTGAAAAAATAGTTGAACTATCTAAAAATTGTAAATTCAATGATTGTACCCATACAATAGAAATTGATTGTGCTGTTATGGCAGCCGTTGAAAGTGAAGAAATCGATAAATTATTCTATGAAAATTATCTGAAAATGAAACGAGAAAAAGAACATTTTGAATCAACTGTTGCTGAAAAACGTAAAAAGGACAAAAATTTTGGAAAAATGGTCAAGCAATTTAAAAATATAAAAAAAATCAAATAGACACTAAGCACAATACCGGCGCTTAAATCACTTCGTAAAAGAGTATAATACTATCAGACCACATGAAGCTTTAGAAATGAAAACACCTGCTGATGTACACGACTTTTCCTGTAGACCATTCCTCGAAAAAATCTCTAATTTTGATTACGATACTAATCATAAAGTCCTTAAAGTAACCAAGAGTGGAGCGGTGAGACGGAAATCATATTATTGGGTATATATATCGGCTGCTTTAAAAGGAAAATTTATCGCTATTGAAGATATTGGAAATGGCATTTGGAAAGTATTTTTAGGTTTCTTTGATGAAAAGAATCTAAGAAAGAAACAATAAGCAACAAGAATAGAAACTAATTTAGTGTAAACACCTAATCTTTAACTTGTGTAAACTATGCATCTTAACGAACATTAAATAACAATCCAATATTAATATACGACGATTCAGAAGAAAAATATAATTAGACTCAATAGGTTATTGGAATTTGCAACCGTCAAATTATAAAAAAACAAATTATGAAACCAAAAACTCTATGTCTAGTTGGATTATTTCTTTTCGTTACCAGTTATGTTTTTTTTTCTCAAGGTTCGTTGGGAGAACAAAAACATATTGATTTAGCTCATTGGTTTAATTTGATAGGAGCTGTACTGCTTATCAATTTTAATAACGTATTTCCAAAGAATAGACTAAATTCCATTGCATCAGTTTTGACAGCAATAGGAGTTATTGCCCACATTGGACTTTGTACTATTGATTTTATTATGTGGAGCTTCGGAAATGATAATGTAGGAAGGAATGAATTACGTGAACAAATTAGTAATACACCATTAATTCTATATCCATTTGTGATTGTCGGACCATCTTTCCTTTTTGTTGGACTAGCAGCACACGCTTTGAATTTTATCAAAACGAATCCGATTGGTTCTCTTATGGTAATAATTGGCGGACCATTTGTTGGGCTCTCGTATTTTATTTGGAATAATGGAATTTTAATGTTAATCAGCTGTATTGCTTTTGCATCTGGATTAGGGGGACTTCTATACAGAAATGAAATACAAAATGTAAAGAGTAACGAGCTACAACAAGATATATGAAATCAGAGCAAAGTTTAGCGCTTAATCGAAAGTTCATTTCCTTTTTGTGGTGGCGCTAGATTTTTATAAATTAACTAAGAAATAAAAATGCGTAGATAGATTGATTGGTTCAAGCATATTTTCACTTGCACCAATTCATATATTTACCGTTGTAGCCAATTAAACAAAACTGTAACAATTTTAAAACCATCTTGTCTTTTGTATATAAAACTATATACAAACATGAACAAATTTATTATTGTTATCCTTTCTTTATCTATTTTTGGATATAGCAACGCACAAAAACAAGAAACGCAACCTTTTTTGAAATACTATAAAACCATTGATTCTCTTATGAAGATTAGCCATGAAAGAGGAATTTTTAATGGTAATGTATTAGTTACAAGAAATAATTCCCTTGTGTATCAAAAATCATTTGGATACACAGATGGTTCAGAACAAACCAAGCTGACAAAAAAATCTATTTTCAATATAGGTTCAATTGCAAAAGAATTTAATGCCGTTTCTATTGTCATGTTGATAGAAATAGGGAAATTACAATTTGACGATAAACTCTCTCAATTTGGTTTAGGTTTGCCTGCTTGGTCTGAAAAAGTCACCATCAAGCACCTTTTAAACTACGTTAGTGGGATTCCACAAATTGATTATGACAATGTGGAAGATGAGAAAGACATTTTGGAAGACTTACAACTTCTACCCAATTTACTATTTGAACCAGGCACAAATTATAACTACAATAACAATAGTATTTTTCTTCAGAAAAGGATTATTGAAAGTGTTACGAAAAAAACATATCAAGAATTTGTGATGGAAAATATTATTTTCCCTTTAAAAATGGAAAATGTCGTATTTGACCCTGATTTTGATTATCTAAATAGTGTTAGGTGCTTTGACGTACATAAAATAAATTGCGAAGAAGTTTCTACTAGTAAAGATTGGTTATGGGTATCAATCGATGATCTGAATAAATGGATTACTGCTCTACACAACAACAAATTAATTTCTAGATCGTCACTAGAACTACTCCTACAGAATCAGTATTTTAAAAATAAAGAATCTAGTCTAGGTTCATCTCATGATTCATTTGCATTACATCTCCATGGTGGTCAATCTTGGCAATTTGAAGCAGCTTTTATGAGTGAATTCAAGGATGACCTTAATATTATTTTAATGTCAAACAATAAAAGTAAAGGCTTTGAAATAATTCAATCTATGCATAAAATAATGAAAGGAAAGCCTTTTAGTTTGCCTAAAAGATCTATCTATAGACAAATTCGTAGTAAATGCCATGAAAATATTGATTTGGGCATTAAATCTTATTATGACTTAAAAGAAAGTAGTTTAGAGATCTACGACTTTGAAAACTCTAACGAATTAAAAGAACTTGGTTATGATTTATTAACTTCAAAAAAAAATAATCAAAGTATTGAAATATTCAAATTAGCTGTTTCTGAATTTCCTGATAATGCAAGCTTATATAATAGTTTAGGAGAAGCTTACTATGCAAATAAACAATATGATTTAGCTTTAGTTAATTATAAAAAGTCCTTTGAACTTGATAACACTAATGAAAATGCTAAAAAAATGATTGAGAAGATTAACAATATACCAAAAAAATAACTGGCTACAACACCGTGTCCTATGTAAAGCCCTTTCCCAAGTCTTAGGTTAAAAATACAATATTTTATTATTTTAATTATCTCATTCTAATGATTTTAGATTGTTGGATTGTTGGCAACGCCATTAAAGCGTTGTCAATACTTCAACAATAGCCCATTATAACTCCGCATCCTATATGTGGTATGATACAAAATCATCCACCAGCATCACTATGATTATGATTGGCAAACAAGGCAACTTGCTATAAAATGTGATAACGGTTTAAAGCTTCACCCACGTTGTTTAGTTGTCCTTTTTTGTGCCAAAAGTATTGTCGAGTTTTTAGGCTTATATTTTTTATTTTTTTCAACTTACCACTCCTATCTGATAGGGGGTTTCTGTTCTGATAATAGCATGAATACGGCTCAGTAATTTTCTGGCCACCTTTACTAAAATCCTTTTCACATCTTTTCCCTTATGAGATCGGTAATATGCTTGCATCACAGGATCAAACCGTAAAGCAACCCAAGTAGCCTCTACCAGGTAACTTCTCATAATTCTGTTTGCTCTGGGAGTAAGGCCAGAAGTAGTCAAACTATCACCACTCTGGTGAACAGATGGAATCAAACCAACATAACTAGCCAACTGCTTAAAATTCTTAAACCTTCGTAAATCGCCTAACTCACAAATGATCCCACATGCTACAATAGGACCTACTCCTGGAACACTCCTTAGTAAATAATAATCCTTCTTGTAATGTTTACGACAATAAGCGCGTAGTTTAACACTCACGTCTCGTTGTTGCTTGTCTACAAAATCAAAAGATGCTAATCGGGTCTGCAAACAATAATCCATCGTGGTATAATCAAAGGATAAATTCTTTAGCCAATTTCTAAATTTATGAGACCAATGGGGTTGATCTAACTCTTTGGGAATCTCAACTCCTAAATACAATAGTTGCATCTTGATTTGGGTTTTGATCTTACGCAGTTCTTTAACTAGATCATTACGCCTACGAAATAGACATCGTAAGTACTCCCGCTCAATATCTGGAACATGAATCCCTCGTAAACGACCATCTTTTAACTCCCTACATAATAATCGAGCATCGATCTTATCGCTCTTCTGAAATTGTGCCTTGGCTGGCCGGTGAACATCAGCCGGGTTAACCACCATAGAACACCAACCAAAAGATTCAAATAAGCGATGATGACTAAAACCACAACAACCAGATTCATAACAACAATATACCTGATATCCTGTAAAATGTTTGTCTACATATTTCTGTAATGCATAAGCATTGGGAGGAATCGTCAAATCTGAGCCATCAAAAAGGTCGGTAGCTGTATGAATTTTCCAACTTCTCTTGTGTACGTCAATACCAATAAATAACTTTGAGTCTGTAGTATCCTTTGTTTTCATAATAAATTAGTAGTTTGATTCATTATATAAACTTAGGATACTGCTTTTACATGGTTGCTATAATTCATTGCTAGTTATAGCCTACTTACGAAAACCCTCACGGATTTTCTATTTGGTTTGTATTTGCTAATTTAGTTGCTGAAACACGCAACGAAATCATATGCAAAAACTTTAGGATCAATTAAGTATGAAAGAAGAAGAATTAGAAAAAATACATATTGATTTACCAAATCATTGGACTATTGGTGGAGAATCTTTTTGGGCAATTCTATTAGGGAACGATTTATTTAGACTTGAGAATGTTCCATTTTATTCTTATGGTTTTAATTTTCACGATATTGTATGAGCTACTCCTGATTCTAATGAAAACAAATCTGAAATTCGTGAGGTAATCGAAACTAGTGGTCACAGAACGTTTCGAGTATTTTTTGAAAAAACTATTAACCGGAAAAAACAAGAGGGTATCCTTAACTCAATGAAGGATCTGACAATCTCTTATGAACGAGCTAATGAAATTTATTTTTCATTAGACATGCAGCCTGAAGGAAACTATCAAACCATATTTGACAAACTTGATGAACTTGAACGGAATAATATACTGGGGTTTGAAACTTGTGATGCCAGAATGGAAGGAAGTTTTGATGACTTACTTAATGAAAATGAATAAAATAAAAAAAGAGCCTGACACTATATGATGTGATCATAGCTGATTAGTGATTAATCGAATGGTTCTTGTATATTTATGAATGCACAATGATTTTAAAGCTAAAAAAGGTATAAAATCTGCGCAGAAAATGTTGATAGTTAGGTAACATTTTGCACAGCTACGACACATATATTTAACTTGTGTAAACTATGTATCTTAACGAACATTGAAAAAAATAAAATATGGGATGGAAATCATCATTAATAATAATTGAAAACAAAGAAGGTTTTACGGATGAAAATGCAATCCTAAAAGCAATTGGAAAATCTGATTATAAATTCGAGAAAGAAACAACATTAGATGAATGCATTTACCCAAACGATAAGTCAATAAATATTGGACATTATAATGGTAATATTATTATAAGCGATGATTATCAAATTACAACAAACAGTTTAGAAAGAGCAGACAAATTAGATTTAACAAAAGAGGAAAAAAAACTCGTTGAATTATTTCCGGATTCTGAAATTATTAATGTTGCTTGTCATAGTACAGTAAATTATCACGGATATTCCATAATAAAAAATGGGATTAAAGAAAGATTGAAAGTAATATCTTCCGATACACCAAAGATTGAATTAGGAGAGAGAATTGAAGAAGAAGATAAAATTTACTCAAACTCTTATCAAAAAGACGGACAAAGTTATTGGAAAGATGAAGATGATGGTGAAGATTTTACCGAGGACCAATTAATGGAGGACTTTACATTCGGAATTGCGAAAAGACGTTTAGGAGTATTACTTGATCATTCAGATGGAGAAGAATTAATGGAAAGTGTTCAATTCAAAAAATATATAAATACTAATAAAAAAGCGAAATGGACTAAATACGGATTAATAGTTCTTATTTTAATTATTTGGCAAATTTTAAAAAGGACAGTGTTTAAATAAAAAATTATGCCTAACAATGACTATAGTTAATACAGTTTTCCTGCTTAACCCAAAGTTTATTGTATTTTTATAGAGTCCGCCAAATCTTTTTGATTACCCGTTAGGGAAATATGAAATAAATTTGGCTTTAAAAAAGAAAAAAATAAAACAAAAGAAAAAGTTTTGACTAAGTGCTTAATCGAAAGTTCACTACTTTTAAGTCCCGTACTAATCATAGCCGATACATTAGCAACAAGCCGAAAATAAAATGGAGGGAATAAAAAGCATAATTGATCATTTCCAAAATAGAGATTATTTTGACGAACATTATGAATGGGTGAATGAGCACATTGAAAAACACTTTCCTGATACCGAAGTAAAAGTCTTTCACGAAATAATGACTTTTGACTTTAAAGTACACATACATTTAATAAAAGCAAAGTCTTCTAAGTTCGATATTTTGATTACATCAGGAATGAGTTCTTTAGAAATGAAAATTCCTCAAGAAGCCGAAAACCCCAAAGATCTAAGATTTGCTGAAATGATGATGTTAATTCCAAAAGGAATTGAATTTGAAAATGTTTATACCGGTGACAAAAAAAATGATTACATAATTTCAATGTTAAAGCGAACTGCTAAATTCCCTCATCAAGAAGACAGCTGGATAGGAATTGGACATTCCATAGTTTCCGACGCTGACTTTGAACCCTATGGAAATGATACGGAATTTGTGGGTGGAGTAATTTTACCTTCAGTAACTTTTGACGAAAATTTTACAAAAATTAAAAAGGACGGAAGGATTATAAATATTTACAGTTTTTTTCCTCTTTATAAAAATGAAGTTGAGTATAAAATTAATAATGGTTACAATGCTTTATTAGACAGAATAATAGAAGCTGATTCGAAAGAGATATTAAACCCTAAAAGAAAAAACTTAATAAAAAAAGAATCTTTTATCAGTAAATTTTTAAAATAGGAAGTTGGACGATTTTTAGAAAACTAGTCATTGAAAAAGAAAAAAGAAGACATAAGGAATCAAATTCTAAAAAAAGTAAAGTATTATCGAAATAGTAGAGGAATAATATTTTTTGACAATCCAAATAATCAATTTAAAGAAAATATAGTCTTAGATAATAACGAATTAGAAGTCCTTTTAATCAAACTTAAAAGGTCAAGAAAAATTATTGTGACAACAAAACATATCTATTCCATTGACAAAAACTTAACCACTAAAATTTTGGCACAAGACATTGATAGATTTGATTATATGGAGTTCATTAATGGAGAAAAAATCATTGAAGGAGAATCTAAAATTAAAATAATGTTACTTCGATTTAAAATGAATTTTCGAATAGGAAATTATAGAATTGTTCAACGAAATGGCTCTTTCACCGAATTAATAATTTGGAGGACACGATTTGCTGACTGTTTGAATGGTTGTATTAAGAAATTAAAGTTTGTTGGAAATAAATATGCCGCAATATAAAAAAACCTGTTGCTAACAAGGTTTATAATTCATAGTAGCAAAAGCTACAACGTTTCTTAACGAGACGTTAGCCACAAGTTGAAGAAACAGATGAAATACGAAATACCAAATACTTATAATTGGTTTGCGAAACCGAATTTGACGAAATTCATTCCTTGGAATTTTGAATCGGAAATTAATCCGAATTCATCAATCAATGAACGATTTAAAATTGAATGTGAACAAAATCGAGAAGTTCTGACTTTTGGACGCAGACAAGATATGGACACTTATGTAGGATTTGAAATTGTGAATGGAAAAGTAACGGAAAATGTTATTGTTTTCCATCCTTCATTCGGAACAAACGTAAAAGGTTGGGATATAATAGAATCTGAACATTCGGATTTTTTTGACTTTATGCAAAAAAGAGTACTACCTGAAATGAAAGAATGGATTTCAGAAGATGATGTTAATGATTATATAGAATAAATGGCTGAACTTGAAAAATATTTTGACGGACAAAAAAGTTGGTTGGACTTTTTATCAAATTTTAATGAAGAATGGAAATCGTCTGAATTCCAAAAATCTCTCTTGAATAAACTAAATAATCAAATAGATATAGCTAAAGTAATTTATTTCCATATTGGAGAAAATAGTTTGGAATGGATAAACAAAAAAATCCCAGCATTAGATAATCTTACTCCTTTAGAGTGTTTAAAAACAGAAAAAACAACAAACAGGCTGAAAGAATGCCTAATGAGAATGAAATAAAAAAGATAAAACAAAATAAAAAGTTTTGGCTAAGTGCTTAATTGAAAGTTTATTACTTTTAATTTCCGTACTAATTATAGCCTAAGTCGTTGTAGCACATTAGAGAAATGAGCCAAATTAAAGTTGATATAGATATTTTAGATTTTGTAAAGACAGGGGAATTTGGGTTTCTTAAACTCGGTGAATCTAAAGAAGAAATAATAAGTCAAGGATTTCCACCTGAAGATTGGTTAAATGGAGAAACGAAAGAATCTTCGAGGATTTGGAGGTATGGAAATATTGAATTACACTTTGACAATGGAAATCACTTAAGTGGAATATTTACTGATTATGTTTCGGATATTGATTGTGGAGAAAGTATATCAATATCTAATTGGTGGATTTTGCCAAACGGAAAAGCAAGTCCTGACTTATTAAGTACAATAAAAGAATTGAATTATTTGAATTTGGACTATACCAAAACAACTTTCAATGTAGGTTATATTGAGCTTAAATTATCAAATGGAATCTATTTTTCATTTGACCATCCTGATGAAAATCCTGATGAGGAACATAACAACTGGACTATGACTGTAATTGGAAAAAAATAAACGTGCTAAAACATGATATATGTGTTCATAGCAGTTAAGTGATGAATCGAATGGTTGTTGTATTTTTGGTAAAGCGCAATGCTTGCTAAATAGTAAAAATAGCAATCAATGCGCAGAAATGTCGGAAAGCTCGGTAACATTTTGCTTTGCCACGACACATACTTATAACGTTGTAGCCATTTTCAAATCAACAGACAGCAATTATTTAATCTTATTATCGTTTTAGGACAAAAATCAATCAAATAGTAAATATTTAATGAAAAATCTTTTTTTAATCATTGTCTGCTCAATTCTTATTATAAACTGTAAAAACAGTCCAAAAGAGGCTGCCAAAAAAATTACAACTGACTACATAAACAACAATACTGAATTAGACTCTTTAATGCAAACGTGCTTTAAGCGAGGGATATTTAATGGTAACATTCTTGTATTAAAAAACGATAGTATCATTTATAAAAATAGTATTGGTTTTGCAGATGGTTCAAAAACTAAAAGTTTAAATCAAAATATGCTTTTTAATATTGGCTCTATCTCTAAAGAGTTTAGTGCAGTTAGTATTATGAAACTTGTTGAGGAAAACAAAATCAATTTAGATGATGAGATTTCTAAACATCTTCCAAATCTTCCAAATTGGTCTAATAAAATTGAAATTCATCATTTATTAAATTATACAAGCGGACTTCCAAGATATAATTGGGATAAAGTAAGAACTGATGAAGATGTTTATAATGACCTGATTAATATTAAAAAGTTAGAGACTGAACCTGGTACTAATTTTATGTATAGCAATAATAATATTCTTCTTCGTAAAATGATTATTGAAAAAATATCAGGAAATTCATATAATGATTATGTGAAAGAAAATCTACTAAGCCCTTTAGGAATGGAGAGTACATTTCTTTCTCCATTAACACAAGTATCTGAATTAGCAAAAGGATTTAGTGACCAACCTAATAATGAAGAACAAACTACATACGATAAAATGTCTGGTGGTACTTACATAACGACAAATGATATGTATAAATGGATTTCTGGTTTACACACTGAAAAAATTATAAACTCTAAATCAAAAAATATTTTAAACACACCGTTTACAACAGATTATTATACCGAAACTTCACTTGGTGCATCAAATATTAAAAATGGAGAGATGACAAGACATCAGCATTCAGGTTCTCACGTTAATTACGAGGCATTAATTGACCATAATTTGGATAATGGGCTTACGGTAATTTTATTTACTAATACTGCAAATCATAAACTTTGGAAAATAGACCACACAATAAATTCTGTGGTACATAATAACCCTTACTTAATTCCAAATCATTCAATTAAAGAAGCTATTCAAGAAAAATGCAAAAGAAACATTAAAGTTGGGGTTTCATATTATTATCAATTGAAAAAAGAAAATATTGAAGCCTATAATTTTGATGACCAAAGAGAATTAAATAATTTGGGATATGACTTTTTACAAAAGGAAAAAATAGATGATGCTATCGCAATCTTTGAATTATTAGTCTCTGAGTTTCCGAATTCTGCAAATGCATATGATAGCTTGGGAGAAGCCTATTTTACCGATAAAAATTATGATTTGGCACTTAAAAACTATAAAAAATCATTAGAACTTAATCCAAAAAATTCAAATGCAAAAAAATGGATTGAGACAATTGAAAAAACATAGAAAAACTGGCTACAACAATGTAAAAAAAACATAGGACGTTTGTATTAACTCAAAAGGTCTGTGAATATTAATAAAGCTCACTAAATATAAAATTTGGCATTTAAAAGAAACAACAAGCAACAAGAATAGAAACTAATTTAGTGTAAACACCTAATCTTTAACTTGTGTAAACTATGTATCTTAACGAACATTCTGCGAATAAAGATTACCAAATGAAAAAAATATTATTTCTTATAGCAATTCTATTAACCCAAGTAGGGTTCTGTCAGAATTTCCAATCAGAGTTTTTAAAATATTGCCAATCTAAGGATACTCTGAATCAATTAAAAGTTTTGGAAGAATGGAAGAAATCAAATCCAAATGATTCTGAGCTTTTCACAAGCTATTTTAACTATCATTTTTCAAAGTCAAGAAAAGAAGTTATTGAGTTGACTACAAATCAACCTAATGGGCAAAGTTTGGTGCTGAAAGATAGTCTAAATAAAACAGCTGGCTTTTTAGGAAGTAAAATTCATTATGATCAAAAGGAAGTAAAAAAAGGACTGGTTAAAATTGATGAAGGAATTAAACTTTATCCAAACCGCCTTGATATGAGATTTGGGAAAATATATGCATTGGGACAAATACTAGATTGGAATAATTTTACATTGGAAATCATCAAAACAATTAAATATTCAGCTACCAATAAAAATAATTGGACTTGGACTAATAATGAAACAAGAAATAGCACAGAAAAAGATTTTCTATTAGACATTCAAACATACCAAATGCAATTATACAATACTGGAAATGATGAATTACTTAAAAATATGCGAGAAATTGCAAATGAGGTTTTAAAATATTATCCAAATCATATTGAGAGTTTATCTAACCTTTCAATAACATATTTACTGGCTAAAAAATATGATAAAGCTCTTGAACCATTATTAAAGGCAGAAAAACTAGATCCGAAAGATTATATTGTATTATCAAATATTGCTCAAGCTTATAATTTAAAAGGAGAAAAACAAAATGCAATTAAATATTACGAAAAGACCTTAGAGTATGGTGATGAAAGAGCTAAAAAATATGCAAAACAGCAAATAACTGAATTAAAAAAATAAACTTACGCTAACAATTTGTGTAATGCATATGTACCCTTCAGGATGCAAACACATCATACAAGAAACGTTAACAAATATTATGAAAAAAATAGTTTTAATATCACTAATTCTGTTTACCAGTTCTCTTTTATATTCCCAAAATAAAAAAGACAAGAACCTAACAAAAAAAATTGAAAGTGTTAGCGAAGATATTGTGAAAATAAGAGAATCTATAGATGCTTCTTTTGATAAAAAAACAAGTAAAACCTTATATAAAAATATCTTATCTAAGAAAGAATTATCCATACTTGAAAGTGATATCAGTAGATCTGAAAAAATAAAATATATTGATAAAATTGTTGAAAATGCTAAAAAGGATAAGTCTAAGTATCTAATGCTTTCAATGGTAGGTAGAATGCAAGAATCGATATTGGAAATGCAATTTGAGAAATTAGGTGAAATATTTAAAAAATTTGGCTATATCTCAAAATCAAGATTAGAAAAACTTAAAATATCTGATGAGTTAACTACTAATGTTGAAGAACTGTTTTTGTACATTCCTAATAACAAAAAGAAAGAAATACTTCTCTTAATTGAAAAGGAATATAATGCCGATAGGTTGAACGCAGAAGAGTTTAATCGAGTAAGACTACTCTTGGAGGAAAATTAATATTTGTTAACACCGACACATACTTATAACGTTGCCAGTAATGGTGAAAAAATCCAGCATTTCAACAAACATCAATCAATTATCGAAAAAATAGGTGCAATTTCAAACTATCAAAAAATCATCCTCAAAATATGTATGACCGAATAATAAATAATGTAAAACGGTTTATTGACCTTGATGATGAAGAACAAAAATTGTTCACTTCGCTTTTAAGTACCAAAAAATATAAAAGAAAGGAAATGCTTTTAAGAAATGGAGAGGTTGCAAAGCACGAACTGTTCATCGTAAATGGGTGCGTAAAAAATTACACCATCGACAATAATGGATTTGAACATATCTCAATGTTTGCCATAGAAGATTGGTGGACTGGCGATATGGCGAGTTTTACTACAGGAACACCTACTATCTTTAATATAGAGGCGTTAGAAGATACCGAAGTGTCGCAAATTTTAAAACCCGATTTGGAATTATTATTTGACAAAATCCCCAAATTTGAGAAATTTTTTAGAATCTTATACCAACGCTCTTTAACAACATATATAGAAAGAAACAATCAGAATATTTCTTTTACAGCTGAAGAAAGGTATCTCACTTTTATTAAAAAATATCCAAAATTTGAACAACGGATTTCTCAAAAAAACATTGCTTTCTACCTTGGAATTACACCTGAATTTTTAAGTGTTTTAAGAAAGAAACTAAATAGATGATTATATTATTTTGGATTTTAGGTTTTATAGCTATTGTAACTCTATTGATTTACCTAAGGTATTTTCTGCCACTAAGAAAAAATGAAGATGGATTTGAATACGTAAGTGTTGAAGATGATGGAATAGTAAGGGAATTGTCAAGAGAAGAACAAGGTTATCTAAAGGAGAAATTTCATCCTACTGATGGCGCCCGACCTTATATTAAATCAAGATATAACAGTAAGACACCGGATGGTAAAATTGGAGGATATATTGAAAGAAAAAGAGTACCACAAAGAATAGAAATTATTGAGCAAAAGATGGATAAAGAAACATGGAGAAGAAATTGGCTATTTATGCTTAAGGATTTAACAAACTTGGAATATCAAAAACAAACTTGGCTTAATCCTAAAAATACAAATCCATACTATTCATTTGTCGAGTTTATGTGCTCCTATTTTGATGATTTAAATTTAACTGATGGATATAAAAGATTGATTGAATCTAATTTTGTTTCAACACAAGAATATGAATCAATTGAAAAATGGCATAAGTTGCTCGCAGGATATAACTCCCCTCAAAATGAAGATTATGATAATCAAGCTGTTTTAAATGATGAAAAATGGCTGGAAATTCTAGATTTGGGGAAAGAATCAATAGAAAACTTAAAGCCGAAATTGAATTCAATTGAAAGGAGTTTATTAATATAAAAACGAAAGTACAACATTGTATCAAATCATAACCGCCTATGACAGGCTTCGCTTCATCTACTAAACATTAGCTTCCATTGCTATGAACAAAATTTACATTGAAAATAATTTAATAAAATACGACAGCAAGTATGATGGAATGCATAGTAAAAGTTATTGGACTATGAATAAAGACCAATCATGGATTCTTGATTTAGATAAAGTTTTGGCAATTGGTGGAATCAATTGTATGGATGGTGATGACGACAGTTATTTTATTGTTTTTATAGATTCGAACCTCAAAAAATATTTCTTAAATGTAACTTGGGAAATTCTTGGAATTAACAAGCTTCATGAATTGTTTGAGAAGAGATTTCAAATCGGACTTACAGAGTGGTGTAAGGACTTTTATGACAGAGAAGAATTTATTTTTCCAAAATCAATAGCGAAAAAAAAACTTTATAAAAAATCAATTAAAAAGAAGCTAAGAAAAATATTAATGCTTGACCATGTTGCAGATGGAGAATTCAATGATGTAATAAGGTCTTTAAGAAAGTAAACGTCAGCTAACACCATTTATAATTAATAACTTAGTTTAGGCTATTTTGGAAAGTATTTGTTGAAAATGAACACCAAGTTTTTTTAGTTACATTTGGCAAAAACAACATAACTAATCATACACAAAACGTTTTAGAACATTTAGAAATCACTATAAATTCAATTTCATGAAGCCATTATTACTCATTGTCATGTGCTGTTTTATTAATATAATTTGTATTGCACAAGAAGATAATTCTCAAATTATTGCAGGTATTAACCATACCATTAAGTCTTCCATATTAAATCAAGACAGAACAATTCAAATTTATACACCAGATGGTTATTCGGATTCAGAACAAGAATATCCAGTACTTTATATTTTAGATGGACAATGGTATTTTTTAAGTGGTGTGTCAATTCAAAAAGCCTTGCGCACTCCTGGTGCTATTCCTGAAATGATTATTGTAGGGATCAATAATAGTAATTCACTAAGAAGAACATTATTTGGAGATGAAAATGAAAAATTCACTAATTTTTTAATCCATGAAGTCGTAAAGTATATAGATTCAAATTACAGGACAAATAAAGAACGTGTTATTTTTGGCTGGGAGGCAGCTGCTTATTACATAAGTGAATTAATTTTAAAAGAAAGTGAAGTCTTTAATGGAGCAATTATTACTGACGGTGGATATGCTTCTGAAGACTTAGTCAATAAGTTTACTTCAAAGGAAGATGTATATCTGTTTATGGCTAACTCTAGAAAAGACATTTATTATATAAGTTCAACTGAAGCGTTCCATGAAATATTGAAAAAGAACAATCCAAAAAATCTTATTTGGAAATATGATTTGTTTAATGATGAAGTGCATGAAACCTTAGGACATTTGGCACTTTATAAAGGATTGAAATACTATTATCATAATTATGATTCACCAGTTTTTGAAAGCATACAACAATATATTGATTCAGGTGGGATTGACTACCTGACCAACTATTTTAAGGAACGAGCAAAACGATTTGGTGGTGATGATCATATAGATAATGGTACAAAAAATGGGTTGATTTGGTTGGCATGGAACAGAAATAATTTTGAATATTTTAATATTTTCATGACTGAATTCAAAGATGTTTTAACTACAAAAAGATATGCTTCAGCCTATTGGCAAAATCGTTTTGGACAGTTTTATTTAAAACATAAAGACTTTCAAAATGCCATTAAATACTTTAATGCAGGGCTTACAAAATATCCAAATTCAAATTTGGAACAAGAAATGAAACAAGGGCTTATGGATGCAAAGAACAAGAAAGATTGATCAATTAAAAAGAAGAACATAAAAACGTTCTACAACAATGTATTTATAAAACATTACAAGCAATTACAAAAAATAAAATATGGGACTACTTAATAAACTATTTGGAAGCAAAAAAAATGTAAGAAAACGTGAAGGAAATCCTGATGTTTATAATATGCCAAGTGAAAATGAAAGGATGAATTGGGGAATGGAAAAAGCTAGATTAACATTACATTACTTTAAAAAATGTGTTGAAAATCCAAAAGATGGACAACAGTATTTCTCCATTAAAGCAAGAATAGAGGATAATGAAAAAACTGAGCATATATGGCTTATGGAACCTGATTTTGACAATCAAGGGAATATTTATGGAATAGTAGGAAATGAACCTATAGATGTCAAAAATGTGTCTATTAATGAAAAGATAGGAATTACTTTTGATTATGTTTCGGATTGGATGATTATTGAAAACGGAAGACTTATAGGTGGTTATACAATTAGAGCTATTAGGGAGGGATTAACTGGAAATGATTTACAAAACTTTGACAAGAGCCTTGGAGGAATGATAATTGATGATGGAGAGGATTATTTTATAGAAAATTTTGAAACCCCTGAAGGAGCAATTTTATCGCTTGAACACGCATATGATAATGATAATTTAGAAGAATCAATAAACTGTAAAGACTTTTATAAGGAGGCAGAGTTTATGTTAAAGAAAACTGTTCAAATTGAACTTAATGATGAACTTATAAATAATACTGCCGAAGTACTAAAACTTTCATTTATTAAAAATATAAATGAAAATGGTATGCCTAAATTTGAGAATATTAAAAGAGCTTTTAAGAGACAAAACATATCTGATGAACATTGTATTGTTACCGAGATTTGTTATTATCCTGACGGAGGGAAATCAGAACAAAAACTGAATATCTTCAAGATTGGGAATGAATGGAAAGTATTAGGGCTTGAAGAATAAAAACTGCTGGTAACACGTGCCCTATAAAACATAGCTAATAAGTGCTTAATCGGAAATTAACTGTATTTTAATCCCGTACTAACCATAACCGAGGCGTTACTTGCAGCTCAAAAGAACACATCCAAATATGGAAACAAAAGAATTTCGAAAACATGCCCATCAATTTGTTGATTGGATGGCCGATTATATGGATAACATTGAAGATTATCCTGTAAAATCTCAAGTACAACCAAAAGAAATTTATAATCTGATAGATGGTGATATTCCAACTAAAGGTGAAGATATTGATTCTATATTTGATGACTTTAAAAATGTGATTATTCCAGGTATTACACATTGGCAGAATCCAAATTTTTTCGCTTATTTCCAAGCCAATAATAGCCCTCCATCTATATTAGCAGAAATGTTGACCGCAACATTAGGCATACAAGGAATGAAATGGGACACCTCCCCAGCTTCAACTGAGCTTGAAGAAAGAATGATAGAATGGTTGAGAGATGCACTTGGAATTCCTAAAAAATGGGCAGGTGTAATTCAAGACTCTGCTTCAATTGCAACATTAGCCTCAATTCTCACTGCAAGAGAACAAAAATCAAATTATCAAATAAATAATGCTGGCTACGAAGGGTTGGCTAATTACCGAATATATTGTTCTGAAGAAACACACTCTTCTATTGAAAAAGGAGCTAAGATAGCAGGGGTAGGAAAGAGTAATGTTATTAAAATTCCAACTGATGACAAATTAGCCATGAATCCAGAGCTACTACTTGATTCGATAAATGAAGACATAGCTAACGGTTATCAACCATTATGCATTGTTGTTGCTATCGGAACTACTGGTACAATGGCAATTGACCCATTGAATAAAATAGCTAATATATCTGAAAAACTAAACATTTGGTTGCATGTAGACGCGGCTTATGCTGGATCCGCTCTATTACTTCCTGAATATCAGGAATTAATAGCGGGCATAGAAAAAGCAGATAGTTTTGTATTCAACGCACATAAATGGCTCTTCACGAATTTTGACTGTTCAATTTACTTTGTAAAGGATAAAAATGCATTGGTAAATACTTTTGAAATCTTACCTGAATATCTCAAATCAAAAACAGATGGAGTCGTAAGTAATCATTCTGATTGGGGTGTCCCTCTAGGTAGACGCTTTCGTTCATTAAAACTTTGGTTTGTAATGAGATATTACGGATTAGAAGGACTACAAAATAAGCTTAGGTTTCATATCGAATTAGCGAAGTGGTTAGAGAATGAAATAGTGAAATCCTCTGAATTTGAATTGATCGTACCACGTAGCATGAACTTAGTATGCTTTCGTTTTAAACCTCAAAAACCATACAGTAATAAAGATCTTAATAATATAAATGAAGAGCTTTTACATAAGTTGAATGCTACAGGATTAATATATCTCACCCATACGAAGGTCAATGGAATATACACTTTGAGAATGTCTGTTGGACAAACGAATATAAAAAAGCATCATATTGAAAAGTCATGGCAGCTTATAATTTCGAAAGCCATGGAAATATAAAGTATAAAGAAGTAAAGAAAAAAAACCAGCAGGTAACAAAGACGTGTATAGTTAATTGCTGGTGGATTTGTTCCTTCGGACAAATCTCTCGCAAGCATACAATTAGAGTAATATAATTAACTTTACAGCCAAAAACAGGCAACTAATCAGACACAAACCGTTAGCCACAAGCAGAAATATTGAACGCAAAAAACCGAAAATGGATTATTTAGCATCGACATATTATTTTGACTATAAAAGTGATGAAATTCAACAACTTATCGCTGAATTTAAAACGAGCTCACTCTCTGAAAAAGAAAAGACTATACGTTTGTATTTAAAAGTTCGTGATTCTTGGAGATATGATCCTTATAATTTAAGCTTTTCTAAAGATAATTTTAAAGCTAGTAATATTGCTAAAAAATCAAAAGGACATTGCGTAGAGAAATCGATATTATTGATTACTTGTCTTCGTGCTTTAAATATACCTTCAAGACTTCATTTAGGAAAAGTAAAAAACCATATTGGAGTAGAAAGATTAACAGAAAAATTTGGAACAAATGAATTAACACCACACGGAATGGTAAACGTCTATTTAAATGATAAATGGCTTAAATTATCTCCAGCTTTTAATAAATCAATGTGCAGGATGTGTAATGTCGCTCCTTTAGAGTTTGATGGAGAGAACAATTCTTTTTTACAACAATTTAATGAAGAAGGGAATCTTTTTATGGAATATCTTGATGACTATGGACATTTCGAAGATGTACCATTAGAGTTTATGATAAATAATGCAAAAGAACATTATCCACATATATTTGATACTAAAGAAAATATTACCGAATTTAAATTATAAAAGAAAGCTTCCAGTAACCAATTTTATAATTCCAGATAATTTTACACATTTAGAAATTCCAAAAAAGAAGAATACGAAATATTTTCTCACAAAGGAAAAATATGATTATCGGTTTAAATGGAATAAACCGAATTCTATAATTGATATTTATTTACCTATAAAAACGAACAAATGAACAGTTATAAAAAAGAGATTTTAAACAAAATTTGTTACACCGAACTTGTTTATGGTAGAATAAATAAGAAATTGAATTTAGAACTTTCAAAAGACGAAATTGAAAAGCTAATTGATATAATTCTCTCAGAGACTGACGAATCTGAATTTCAGAAAAAAGGTAAAAATATTTATATCAAAAATCACGAAAGAAGTATTAGGCTAACAATTAATTCCTACACGAATAGAATAATTACAGCGGATAAACTGAATGAAAAAACAACGAACCGCTAACACTATATACAACAAATAGGGCAATTAGTGTTTAAACGAAAGGTCATTGTCTATTTGAAAAGCCACCAAATCTTTTGATTTACGACTTTGTTTTTGTTTTATATTTTGGTATTCGTAGTCCTTCGGTGAGTATTAAAGAGAAAAATTAAAATAAAATGTAAAAAAATGGCTTGTGGCTAAACCAAAAGTAATCGCTTGTTTTCAGCTCTACTTGCCATATATTTAGCGTTAAACCAACGTGCAAAAAATGAATGAGATGACCAACGATTTTCTTGACTCACTTGATTTAGATGATTCAGCAATGATTCCATTTATTCCAAAAGTTTTAGAAAAACTATGGGAACTTGGCAGTATGGCCGATTACATAATAGAATTAGTTGAAAGAAATATTCCTAATAATAAGCTAAAAAGAGTGGTTGACTTAGGGTGTGGAAAAGGGGCAGTACTCATACAATTAAGTGAAAAGATTAAATTTCAAGGAGTCGGAATTGATTTAATGCCTGAATTTACTGATGAAGCAAAAACATATGCCTCTCAAAGAGCTTATTCTAAAAACCTAAAATTTGAGACCGCCGACATAAAAAAATCAATAGAAAAACATAACAACTTTGATCTTGTTATTTATGGACATGATTCTGATATATTTGGAAATATAACACAATCATTATTTGAATTAGAGAAGTATATGTCTAATCAGAGTTGGATTATTATTGAAACTATCTATAATACCAACTCAGAAAACAATCCTGATGATTTACCAACCGAAACTGAGTTCAATCGGCAAATCAAGGAGAGTGAGTTTAAGATTGTTGACCAAATAATTTGGGACAAGAAAAAGTTGAGAGATATAAACCAATCAAATACCGCTATAATCCGTGAACAAATAGCAAGACTAATTAAATCTAATCCAGATAAAAAACAGATGTTTAATACTTATTTGGCAAATCAAGTTGAGGAATGTCATCAATTAGAAAATAATGCGCAATGTTTGACCATACTATTAGAAAGAAAAACATCACATAACACTATGTGAAATGCATTAAAATAATTTCCCTAATTAAAAGTGTAGTTTCACTCAATATTACTTTTTCAAAATCAAAGCTTAAAGTAATTTAGTATTCAAATTAAATCAATCGATTTTGAAAAAAACGTTATTACTTCTATTAATATTTATAAGCGGAATTACATTTAGCCAATCAAAAGAGTATAGTGGAGTTGTAAAAGCTAAGGGGGACAATCTTCCTCTTCCTGGAGTAAATATAATTATAAAAGGAACAAAAATCGGAACTCAAACTGACTTTGATGGAAATTTTAAAATTACTGTTCCTGATTCACTAAGAGTTCTATCCTTTTCATATCTAGGGTTTCAAGCTTTAGAATTCAAATTAAAGAATGAACGAAATATAGAAATAGCATTAAAAGAAGACTGTAACATAGACTGGTTTGATGCGCAACACATTGGGTTTTATTTGAACAGCGGAGTAGTAAATAACCCTATCGGCGGACAATTTCACTTAACCTTTCCAGCAATTTTCGGACAACCAACTCTCAAAAGCGGAATTGGTTATCAAACTAATCTAGAGGAAAACAGGTTTGTAAATGCTTATTTAAATTTAGAACACCTTTTTGTGAGTTGTGATTTTAATGTCGATATTAATTCCTCCTATCGAAATTTAGACTTTGATGATAAGATTGATCTATCTGCTTACTCCATCGAAACAAATCTTAATTTTAATAAAATAAGTGCAATTATAGGTGCCAGTAAAATTGACTTTGTAAATACAATAGAAAACAAAAATATAAATTCTATTGGTACAACACTTGGAATTAGAACTTGGATTGGACGGCCTTTTTTAATGTCAGTGTTCACAAAAACAACTATTTACAGAAACTTGACTGAATATCACACAGAAATTAAAAAACAATACAAAAAAGTTTATGGATTTCTTAAATATTACAAAGTGAACGACTTTAATGAATTGAGTGTGGGAATTGGAATTGAATTTACCTATCTTTTCAAAAGTCAAAAAAGATAAAACACATTACAGGAATTTATATATTATATATGCCCCCTTCATGAAACAAACGCAATATGCAAGAGACGTTGTTGTGCTTAATTAAAATAAACTATTACAAAAAATGATCAAAAGACTTCAAAATAAAGACATAGAAGTATCTAAAAGAATACGTTCAGTTTTTCAATTATCATATAAAATAGAAGCAGAATTATTAAACACTACTAATTTTCCACCTTTGAAAAGACCTCTTGAAAATTATGTAAATTGTAATACAGAGTTTTTCGGTTACTTAAAAGATGGAGAACTTGCTGGAGTAATTGAAATCGAACATAACAATAAGCTTACAGATATTCATAGCTTGGTTGTTAATCCTTGTTTTTTTAGACAAGGAATTGCAAGAAAGTTAATAGAATTCGTTTTTAATACTTTTGATTCTAATCTTTTTGTTGTCGAAACTGGACTGGAAAATAGGCCTGCTACTGAATTGTATAAAAAATTTGATTTCAAAGAAGTTAAACAATGGAATACTGACCACGGAATTAGAAAAATAAAATTTGAACGTAGAATAAATAATTAAATATAGACGAGACGTTGTAAAACATGAATAAGGAAATACTAAAATAGCACTATGAAGCAATAAAAAATGAAGGACTTCACTATATTTTTGACTTACTCCGGAATTAGTACTATTCTTTTTCTAATTCTACTACTAAGTAGGACCTGGGAAAAAAGAAAGGCTAATAAAATTCTAGCTAGTATTCTTGTAGCCTTTTTACTATTATTTCTCACCTATGCATCTTTATATTTAAAATGGGATTTTTTGACTACTGTAATATCACCTTTGGGAGTTATTATTCCCTTTGCATTAGGATCTTGCATTTTCCAATATATCAAAACTATTTATACTTCTGAGGTTGATTTTAAAAGATTTATGCAAAGTCTATTACCTTTTGGAACCGCTTTTTTGGTCTATAGCATACCTCAATATGTATTTGGATTGTCTTTAGATAACAAAACAAGTCTTTTTCAAATCATTTCGTTCTTGATTCCTTTTCTAAGTATATTACACTTGGGATACTACCTTTTTCTAAGCCATAAACTATTGAAACGTTATAGAAGACTGGTTAAAAACAATTATGCTAATATAAATACATTAGACTTAAAATGGCTTTCTATTTGGATTCGAGGCTTTGTTCTATTCTTGATCATAGACATGGTTAGTGGACTTTTGCTGTTTGCTTATCCTATTTCTTTGCTAGTATATACAAATCTCTTCTATTTAGCACTGCTCATTTGGTATATCGGTTATTATGGAGTAAATCAAGTACAAGTATTTTTAATCTCTGGAGTCCAGCAAGAGTTTATTAAAAAGACAAATTCTCAACAAAAAACAATCAAAACCACATCTTTTTTTAATTGTGAATCAAAAGAGTTTGTAAAACTTAAAACTCAATTAGAAACTGTATTCAAAGAACAAGAAATTTTCAAAAAACAGCACCTTTCTTTAAAAGAAACGGCAGATATTCTAGATATATCAGATAAGAAATTATCTTACTTTCTCAACATTTGTTTGGCCTCAAATTTTTATGAATATGTCAATACCCATCGTATAAACTATTTTAGAAAAAAATTAGAAGAAGGTGCTGCTGAGAAGTTAACATTACTTGCCATTGCTTATGATTCAGGGTTTAATTCAAAAGCCACTTTTAATCGCATTTTCAAACAACAAATTGGAATAACACCTGTAGAATTCAAAAAACAACTTAATAAAAGGTCTCAAAGCTTCCAATGAGTCGATTGAGGTATAGTTTATCCGTTCATTTGCCTAGCATTTAATTGTGATAAACAAAATCTTATGAATACAATCAATAACGAACAGACTAATTCAACGAACTCAATTCATCCTATTAAAAAGGCAAAAAAGTATATCCTATTAGTTCTGGGTATTTCTTGGGTTTTTGGATTCACAACTACAATAATTTTTGACTTCTCAAAACCTATTGCTAATACAGTTATAATGTTAGTCTATGCTTTTATTCCAGCAATCTTAGCTTTGATCTTGAACAAAAAAGAAGGAGGTGGCTGGAAAGACTTGAAGTTTTTTAAACCACCTTTCAAAGGTGCTTTTTTGGCTTTTCTCATTCCCATTCTCTATTTTGGAGTCATTATTTGTACACAAATATTCTTAAATATTAGAACAGTACCAGATTTATCCAAAATAGGCTCTCCCTTAATGACAATACTTCTATTAATAATTGGATATCCTATCACCGTAATTCTTATTTTGGGAGAGGAAATAGGCTGGAGAGGCTACTTACAAGAAAAATTGATAGATGGCTTTGGATCATTTAAGGGAATACTCCTTCTAGGGCTGGTTTGGGGTATTTGGCATATGCCTATTGCGCTACAAGGTTATAATTTTCCTAATCATCCATATATAGAAGCTTTTATTACTTATCCACTAGTAGGCATGGCTCTTTCATTTATTATCTCTTATATTGGTTTTAATCGATATTCAATTTTTATAGGAGCATTATTGCATGCTAGTAATAACCATTTTGGAGGTACATTACTAACTATTACAGAAACTAAAGATGAATTTACGCACGCCATGATTTTCAATGCTTTTTATGTAATAATCATATTAGTTTTTGGGTATTTGTGGAGAAAAAAAACGTTTTACAACAAGGTATAAGAAAATATAGGGCTTATTATCAATCTGAAACGTATCGCTAGATAGACACGGAATAACTAATGGAGGATATCAATTTAGGGGAAATAATTTTTTACAAGGTTATTTTACAATCCCTAATATACTTCCAGGTACAAATTTATCATTTACAGTTTCGATGTGGGTGAAGGGAAGTGGCACTAGTTATGGTACGCTCTTGGGTAAAAACAATAGTACCGTTACTCCTTTGTATAATTTATCTATTACAGGGGGAGCATTTGGGCAAAATATTTTAAATGCAAGTTATTAAGAATCTCTACCTTCATCTCCTGGAAGTACACTTGGCGTGAGGACAAACACCAATACAAATGGAGGTGTTATTAATAAAGATATATGGACTCATGTGGCATTAACTATAGAAAATGGATCGGTAATTAAAATATATATTAATTGACAGCATGTAGAAGGATCATCAAGTAATGGATCAATCACTCCTAATACACCAAATTATGAAATCATAGCTATAGGTTCGATGGATAAAGGAAACGGGGAGAGGTTTTTTGGTGCTATGGATGACATATTGTTTTTTAATAAAGCACTAAACGACATTGAGATTGCTGCTTTAGCAGCAGATAATTTTTAAATATTTTAATGAAAATTTATTAGTCAACCAGACAATATAAAACTTCGTTATACTATCACAAAACCGTTATTCTTAGCCTACCCAAGAATAACGGTTGGTTTGTTTTGTGATAGTTTTTTTATACTTAGGATTATACTGTACAGTTTTTGTTTTCAATCTCTTCTTTAATAGAATTGTATATACTCTCATCATCAATCTTGGTTATCGAAGACAACTTTTTGAGTAACAGCATTGCTTCATCTTTGCCTTCCTCAAACATGTTTATAGTATTCTTATTAAATGTAATGTTTTCTTCAGCCTCCATTTTTAGGATGTGAGATTGATATAAGAAGTTTCTTATAATATGATTACTTGCATATAACATTGAGTGATATATTTTTCTCTTTTCAACGTTTCGCTTCTTTTCTAGAATAACGATAATATTCAGCATAATAAATAGAGAAAAGAACTTAAACCATAGAAAGATCAATTCATCGATTTTTGATGATTTTATAAAGTTAAAATATATATCCATTTGTTTTGCCAAGTCTATATTTGCTATGGCACAATATAAATACCCGATTGTAGATAGTAAAAATCCAACGATCACGTAGACGTATTTTTTTAAAACCAGTTTCATTGTATGTTATTATTTTATTTGTACTATTTTTAGTTATGTAACCATACAATCGTAATGTATAGGTGATTTTAGGGTAATTACTATAATAAGCTATAACGGATATTGTCTTTAGAATTTATATGCTAATCCAAAATTGATATGCTCAAAATCAAATCCTACAATAATTTCGTCGGTAGATTTTTCTCCTTCATCAGCTTTCATGGATTCATAAGATATAGCTCCCCATAAAGCTTCAATAGCAAAATGATCATTCAAGAAGTAGGTTAATCCAGGGATAAGTCCAATTTTATATCCTTTTTCTCTATTTTTAATACCATTTCTTTCTATATCTGCTGTAAGGTAATCTACCCCAAGTTCACCAAAAAGAGAGAATTTATGACCTGGAGTAAAATCATATCGTCCAAATACTCCGATAAGTCCATGATGAGATCTAATTTCTTCTTCTCCTTCTTCTTCTTTTTCACTTTCATACCCAAGTTTTACACCTCCGGTTACAGTTTCAGAAATAAGATAACCGACTCTGGTGAATACATCTAACATAATATCTTTATGCTCTTCTCCTTCGTTTTTAATTGTTTTGGAATCAAATCCAAACAAAGCAGAAACAAATACATCCCCTTGCTCAAACTCTCCTTTTTTATCGTAATCTTTATCAAAATGATGCTCTTTTGTAGTGTTATTATGATGTTCTTGAGCATTAGCAAAAGAGAAAGATGCTATTGTGATTATTAGTAATAGTATTTTTTTCATGAATCAGTATTCTTAAAATAGTTAATTTGTTATTTTCTATTATGTTACCAGGATCTGAAATGATATTTCATAACAGAAAACTTGTATCATTTTATTTTTGTTTGGTTTAGTAGTGGGGTGTTAATCTTTAGAATTTTTCAAAGCAGTGCCCTGGGGATAAGGCACGTTAGATTGCTTGATATTATTGGTGTTTTACAAGATTAATTGAGGTGTTGACATGTTGTTTACGCAAAGGAAGGATACAATTATAATTTTGTATGCTCGTATAAGGTCGTTATTTCATTATATGCCCTGGTGAGCTTATTAGAAACATCATAGATTTCTTTATGCTTATAGCCTTGTTTTCTAAGTTTATCTTGTTTTATGAGTTCCCATATAGTCAAGGCATTCGCAATCTTCTCATCTATTTCTGCATTATCAAAGTCAGAAAGAAGTAATGGTGTATTCATGCCGTCTATTTCATTGTATATGTTTTTCAACATTTGATCAGAATTTTTGTCTTTAAGTGTTGGGTGATTTGCCAAATAGTATAGTGCTAATCTTTGTGCAAGCATACGTTGTCTCCCAGATACTGTTATAATCTTTTTAAGTTCTATATCCTTTTCATTATAAGACTTATCGTTGGCTAAGCCTTTTATCATTTTATTAGCATTTTTAGATTCTATGGCGATTGAACGTACTACATTTTCTGTTTCTTTAAGTAAGTCAGTATTTAAGTTTAAGATTTTTTTTGCGCTATCAAAATTAGGAGTGCTTTCTACTAGTTTTTTAAATGTCGACCATAGATTACTAACTTTTTTAATTTTACTTTTTGTTATCTTATTACTAGAATTTTTGAACAAAATTTCATTTTGTTTTTCAAAGATGATCTTACTAGTTCTCAGATTTCTAGAAGCTTTTTCATCATCAGAATTTTCTACCATGTATAGGTAATCTTTGGCTATTTTCTGAATTAACATGCCTTGTTTCTCTGATATGTTAATTGCTTTGTTATAGGTCATTACACCATATTTTGGCTTTGGTTGGGCATTAATGGTAGTAAAACCTAATGTCATTATCCCAAGTATCAGTAGTATATGTGCTGATTTGGTAATTGAATAATAATTTTTCATTTTCGTTATTTTAAAGTGTTAATTTTTTAATCTTAATATTCTTCAAGAGTTAGTTTTGTTATTTTCTTATCAGGAGAAATGCCTAGAATTAGAATCATAGAAGTATTTTCGAATTCTGTTAAGTATCTTTTTGCTTTTTCTTCGTCCAACAAAAAGGCCGAGGCTCCCATGGGGCCTTTTTTTGTTTGGTTTTCAGAAACAAATTGCTTTACTTTTTCCAAAGTAAATGTTGATTGTAATTCTACAGAAAAGGCATTAAAAACCTTATCAGCATCTTTTGTATTGTATGCATTTGTTATTTCTGAAATCACTTCTTGATAATCTTCCTGAGTTTGTGAAAAACTTATTTGTAAAAAAAGAAATAGAATTATGCTAAGTATTTTTTTCATAGGATTTTAAATTTAGATTATGGTTTAACCATTTTTTTAATATGGTTAAGCGGTTGTTTTGTTACTAATTTATTTTATCGGGTGCGAAAGTAGCATTAGAATCTGTAGAGAATTTGTTGAGAATCTGTAGCAAATCTGTAGACATTATTTAGATTGTTTTTTTTTGAAATTATGATCTGAAAAGACAGATAGGAAGTAATCTTTTTAAAGTTTTAAATCAACTCATTTTTGAATACGAATATTGTTTGTAAAAACTTTTGCTTTCTGATAATTATTTGTTTCTTTAATTAAAGGTAATTGGAGTATTAAATTTAATCTGAAAGAAGTGAAAGTTCTAATTATAGAAGATGAACATATGCTTGCCGAATCAATGGTACAATACCTTGAAAGAGAGGGGTACCAATGTGAATGGGTAGATAATTTAGCTAAGGCAAAAGAAAAAAGCTGGGATTATGAATACGATTGTTTGGTTGTTGATATTAACCTTCCTGACGGTAGTGGTCTTGATGTTATCAAACAAGTTAAGGAAATGAGATCAAAATCAGGAATTATTATTGTGTCTGCTCGTAATGCTATCGATGACAGAATTTATGGATTAGATATTGGAGCAGATGATTACCTTACTAAACCATTTGATTTGGCAGAGTTAAATGCACGTATAAAGGCGATTATCCGTAGAAGAAATTTTGATGCTCAAAATACAATCACTTTTAACGAAATTGAAGTATATCCCTATGAAATGAGTGTTAAAGTGAATAACAAAACGCTCAGACTTACTAAAAAAGAATATGACTTAATATTATATTTTATTTCTAATCCAAATCGTGTGATCCCTAAAGGAGCTATTGCAGAACATCTATGGGGGGATGAAATGGGAATGGCAGATTCTTACGATTTTGTCTATTCGCATTTAAAAAACCTTCGGAAAAAAATTCTAGAACAAGGAGGAAAGGATTACATCCAGACAGTATACAGTGTAGGGTATAAATTTTCTGATCAATGAAATTACTAAGTTTATCTAATCGTTATTATTTTATTGGATTATTTATTGTATCTCTAATAGGAGGTTTATCTTCTTACTTTGTGATTAGACATACAGTAAATAGTGAGTTTAATGATAAACTGTTTGCCGAAAAAGAAGAATTAATAGATGAATTGTATAGACATGATGAGTTGTTAAGTAGCTATAGTTTAAATATAGGAGATAATGTTGTTATTCAAAAAGTAAATAGGGATCCAGAAATACAAACATTTATAAAAGACACGGTATTGTTTAATGAATACCAAAATGAGGAGATGAACTATAGGCAGATCACCTTTTCTGATAAAGTGAGAGATGATTTTTATATCTTTTCGATAACCAAATCATTACTTTCTTCAGAAGATCTAATACGAGGTGTTACGCAGGTTATTACTTTGATTACTGCTTTGTTTTTTTTTACAATGCTTATATTGAGTAATATCATTTCACAACGAATTTGGATACCTTTTTATAATACACTGAGCCAGATAAAAGATTTTAATGTTAAAAAACCAAAACCATTATCTTTTAGTGAAACCAAAATATTGGAATTTCGGGAGTTAAATTCTACGTTAGAACTCATGACAAATCAAGTAGCAAAAGATTATAAGAATTTAAAAGAATATACCGAAAACACTTCTCACGAAATACAAACACCATTAGCGATTATTAAAAACAAAATGGAACTTTTGATGCAAGATAAAAATCTTTCTGAGCAGCAAATATCCATTTTAGGGCAAGTGTATGAATCTACAAGAAGGCTATCAAAACTTAAGGATAATCTTTCATTATTATCAAAAATTGATAATAATCAATTTATAGATACATCAAAACTGGTAGTTGCAGAGTATCTTAAAAAGAAAATTGAAGAAGTAAAAGAACTGCTTGATATTAAAAATATAACGATAACCTTTGATTTTAGTGGAAATCCAACAATAGAAATTAACGAAACAATGGCTTATGTTTTATTTAATAATTTGATTGGTAATGCCATAAAGCATAATATAGAATCAGGTAAGATTGTGATGACTCTTACCAATGAATATTTTGAAATTAAAAATACCGGAGAACCCTTAGAAATACCAGAAGAAGAGTTGTTCGGAAGGTTTAAGAAATCGGGAAATAAGCCCGATTCTAGTGGTCTTGGTTTATCATTAGTATATCGAATTGTAGATTATTATAATTTCTCAATGACCTATAAAAATATAGACAAATGGCACAAAATTAAAGTTGAATTCTGATATTAAATATGAGTGCTTAACCACTCTTTAAACTGATAAAAATTTTGTGGTGCTACACCATGTCCTACAGCAAATTCATTTAACGGACTCTCGATACCAAGTTTTGATAGTAAAACAGGAGCTTTACGTGCCCAGTCTACAGGAATTACTTGATCTACACTACCATGAGAACAATATAGATTCAGTTTAGAAAAGTCATTAGTATCATATTTATCAGTTAAGATATCTTCATTTATATAACCACTAAGTGCAATTACATTTTTAACTTTTTGAGGGTAGGAGAGTGCAACAGCATAACTAAGTATGGTACCTTGGCTAAATCCGAGAAGTGTAACATTATCTGCATCCAAATCATAGGCATTTACAGCTTCATCAATAAAATTAGCAATTTTATCTCTGGATTCTATGGCTTGTTTATCATCGCTAAATTTCCCCTGAGCAGCATCAAAGTAAATAGCATACCATGCATTACCATGGGGTTGCATAGGATATGGTGCGCGTACAGAGATAATAAATAATTCTTCTTGTAATTCTGAAGCAAAAGAAAAAAGATCATTTTCATCACTACCATATCCATGAAACATAAAAAGAACAGGAGTCTTTTCTTTTTTTATGGTTGGTTCTTTAATAATATGATATAATGACAATGTTTTGGTTTGCATAGTTTTATTTTAATTGTATGTGTATGTGATCATCATGTCGTACAGCTTGGCATCCATGAAATCGTATTTTGGCACTTTGTACTTCTAATCTATTCTTAAGATGCGGTTCTATAAAGATTTTCTTTATCTTTTTTTGTTTTACAATTGCCAAAAGTAAATCTTTTGTAGCTTTTTTAGAAATTTTTAACCCTTTGTTTATAGTTCCAAAAGTTATATATTTTGTAAAATCATATTGCCAATATCCCTTTTGTTTGCAAACTAGCGGTTGATCGTATTCTTTTTGGATAGAAGGTTCAAATACTCCATACCCACTAATTGAAGGTTTCTTATTTGTAATCTTGTTATTTTGATTCTGATAGATAAATGAAATATCAATTTTTTTACCATCATTATGACTTAAATGTGGAAGTAATGGAAACCCATTTATAAATGGAAAATTAGCATCAAGATATACCAATGCAATCTCAGGATTAGACTGTTGAAACGAACTTCCGATTTTTTCTAAAGCAATATAAAGTTCTGGACGTACATAATTTCTGTTTAAAAGCTTTGTAACAAAACTATGTGCTTTTATCTGTGTAGTATCTTTTATTTTTTCTCTGCCAAATAATGGAGCGATATATGGAACAATTAAAAATGTTATAAACACATAAGTAATAAGAAATACACCTATTTTTTTGAATCTATACTTTCGGATATTTCTTTTAACAAATAATTCTGTAAGAATATATATAAGCCCACCAATTTGAGTTAGAGCAGTTAAAAAGAGGAATAGTAAGGACTTGAGAACTAGTTTTGCTATTTTTTTGAATATACAAAAGTTCATTATAGCTTTTTACTTAATAAAACTAAACCATACCTGAAATTGAGGCCCTAGAATCGGAACCGTTTTTTGCTCTTCTCGTATTGCAGTTATTAAACCAAATATCCAGAGAACAAAAATAAATATGTAAAAGGCAGAAGAGATTGCCCAGGAGTCAAAAATACTTGCTAGAGCTCCCAAAAGGTAAAAACAAATATTAATTCCCAATGCCTGCCTGATATGAAAACTGGCAAACTGGTTTTTACTTTCCTGATTCATAAAAAAAGCTATAATAGTTCCAATAATAGTTAGATAAGCAACTATAGCTGCAGTTTTTCCTTGTTTTGCGTAGTCAGACTCCATGATTGATGTTTTTTATTACTACACTGGGTTTTAGTGAAGAAATTAGTTTTGTAATAAATTTATTTTAATACTATTTTTCCGTTAGCTATAATACCATAAGATGTCCCCTTTATTGATTTTCCGATAAAAGCACTATTCTTTGATGAAGATATAACATGTTCTTCTGTAAAAGTAGCATCACCTATAGGATTAAATAGAGATAAATCTGCTGTGTTTCCTTTTTCAATACTCTCACTTCTTATTTTGAAAATAGATTTCCCTCTGGTAAGCATTGTTACTGTTTCTTCGATATCTAATATAGTATTAAGAGTGCCAAAAGCACTTTCTAATCCCGTTGTACCATATTTTGCATGATCAAATTCTACCTTTTTATGTTCTACATCTATAGGTTGATGGTCACTGGTAACCATATCAATTGTACCATCTTTCATGCCTTCTATTAAGGTATTCACATCTTTTTGCGTTCTTAATGGAGGGAGCACCTTATAATTAGTGTCAAATGTAACCAGTTCTTCATCGGTTAATGCTAAATGATGGGCGGTTGTACTACAGCTTACTTGTAATCCTTTTGCCTTAGCGTCTCGAATTAGTGCTACTGATTTTGCTGTCGAAATTGTAGGGATATGTAAGGTCCCTTCGGTATATTCTAATAGAAATAAATCCCGTGCAATCTGTAACTCTTCTGCTAAAGCCGGAATTCCTTTTAGTCCCAGTAAAGTACTTTGTTCTTCTTCATTAACCATTCCTTTTCCGGCAATATTATTTTCTTGAGGAAAAGATAGAACCAATCCATCAAAATTTTGCGCATAAAGAAGTGCAATCTTTAATAAATTAGGGTTTTGAATGGCTTTTTTATAATCACCAAAGGCAATAGCGCCTGCCTGTTGCATATCATATAACTCTGCCATATCTATTCCCTTAGATTGCATTGTTAAAGCTCCAATAGGATATAGGGATACTGCACTATTTTGAGATTTTCCTTTAAGAAAACCTATAGAAGTGCTATTATCGGTTACCGGAAATGTATTTGGATGTAATGCTATAGCAGTGAAACCGCTTTTTGCAGCTACTTGCAAGCCGTGATCTATAGTCTCACGTTCTTCGTATCCTGGTTCACCAAAACTTACACTACTATCAAACCATCCCTGTGAGACATGTAAGTTATCTAATGTAACTTCTTCAACATGATCAGAGGCTTTGATTGTAGCGTTAATATCTGTAATTATCCCGTTTTCGATCAAGATATCAACTGTTTGACGATGAAAGGTAGACTTTGGGTCAATTACAGTAGCAGCCTTTAATAAGAAGTTCATTTTAGATATTTTAATAATAGTATTTCAATTAGCAAGAATAGCAACGCAAAAATAATAAACCATTTCCAAAGTTCATTAATACTAGTCTCTTCTTTTATTTGCTCAAAAAGCTCTGTTATTGATTGGCTTACTTGATATTCTCCTGTGGTATTTAAGTTATAATATTGTAAATCACTCTCTGCACTATTGTAATTATAACTTACATGTTGTTTAACACTGTTATTTTTATCCTGTATCCTATAAATTCCTGCTCGCGTAGGGACCTCATCTGTAGTGATATTTACTTTTGTAGAAAAACTTTGCTGCAATGGTATAATACTTTCCTGGTCAGAAACCAAAGACAATATTCCATCTTGTCCTAGAGATATAGGAACATCATAAGAATTGATCTGACCAATAGTATATGATATATCGGTAAGCTGCAAGCTTCGTTTACCAATGTTATACAATGTAGGAACAATTAGCGGGGAATTCTTAAAATTAGAGTTTTCCTGATTTATTGCCGATGTAAATACGTATATATTATTTGTTTTATATAAGAAAGGACTATTATCTTCAAAAGACAATATAATATTAGATGCATTTGCTTGATAATAGCTGTTTACCTTTGGATATTGAAAATTAGTAATCTTTTTATCAAATACCCCTCGATATAATGGATGTGAGAAGTTAATAGAAGTAATTTTCTTTTCTTGTGTTTTTTCTGCCAATAATCCTTGTGTCGAATATCCACTTATAAACTGTTGATAGGAAACCAAATCTCCATGTACGGCAGGAATAAGACAAATAGTACCTCCTTGATCAACAAAGGGCTTTAATGCATTTATAAGTGATACTGGAATTTGTGTAACCTCATTAATTATAACCAGATTTGCATTACTAATATCATTATAATTAAGTCTTTCGACAGAGCTGTTTAGTACCGTAAATTCATCAGAGGTAAAAATATTTTTAATAAAGCTATCATTAGCTTCATTAATAGCGACAACCTTTATCTTTTCTGGGGTATTTATGGTGAAAAACCTCGAGTTATCAAAAGTTATTGCAGGGTCTTCTATAGTAACCCGACCATTGATTTTTATGTTTTCGTCTAAACGAAATTCAGTTTCGGTTGTACCATTTTTAGGAATTGAAACTGCTGTTTTAGCAATTAATTTATCATCATTATATAGTGCAATAGATGTGTTTTCTGCATTAGCATCGGTATTACTTAGCACTACATTAAGTGTGAGATCGTTATTTGTATTGTGCTCTACATATAAACTATCGATAGCAATATTTTGCCGGGTAACAGGTTGCAATTGAACAAGATGTGTTTTTGTGGTAATATCTTTTTGTAAAGCAAAGGTTTCTTTTTTTTGTTGAAAATCGGAAACCATTATGATACGTTTAATAGTTTCGGGAGAAGTCCCTAATAATTGTTTAGCTTTAAGATAGGCAGCAGGGTAAGAAAGTTGATTTGATGAGTACTCGATTTGTAATAAATCGTTTTGAATATCTTGTTTAGAAACATCAATAAATGTCTCTGTATTGGTAAAAAGAGATATTGTTTCTTCTTCTGGGAGGTCGCTAAGGATTTCTTGTACTGCACGTTTTAGGAGAGGGCCTTTAGAACCTTTAGCCTGCATACTAAAGGAATTATCAAGGTATAGTGCTGTTTTACTTTTTTTACCAACGATTTCTTCTAATGCCAGAAATGGTTGTGCGAAAGCAAAAATTATAGCTGCCATAGCTAATAAACGAGCAAGTAGTGTTAACCATTTTTTTATCTGAGAACTCTTACGAGTCTGTATGATAACAGCCTTTAGAAACTGAACATTTGTGAAATTAACCTTTTGAAAACGTCGTAACTGAAATAAATGAACTAGAATAGGAATTATAAGTGCAAAAAGAGCGTAAAGAAATTCTGGGTGTTTAAACTGCATTCCTCTTATTAATTCTTGGATTGTGTAAATATACTATAAGATTTGAGAATAAGGATTTTGAAAGCGTATTTTTTATATGCTATGATGCATTAGGCTCAATAGATTATTTTAAAGCAGTAGGATAGGGTAGTCGATTAAACAAAAAGATCATTCTAGATTGTTATACTAAAGAAAATCACATAAAATAGGCCTATCTTTGCAAGAATATTCAGAAATGGCATTTCCCATAAATTGTTATTTCTTAAACGATTTATATGTCATTTAACACATTAGGATTATCCGATGAACTTTTGCGAGCCATCGACAAAAAGGGATATACAGTTCCTTCACCAATTCAAGAAAAAGCTATTCCACCGATTTTAGAAAGAAAAGATGTTTTAGCATCTGCGCAAACGGGTACGGGGAAAACAGCTGGGTTTACATTGCCGTTATTACAGATTCTATCTCAAGGACAGAAATTAAGAAAAAGACCTGTACGTGCTTTGGTACTAACTCCTACAAGGGAATTAGCAGCTCAGGTATTGGATAGTGTTAGGGTGTATAGTGAATTCCTAGATTTGCGATCAATGGTAATATTTGGAGGAGTGAATGCAAATCCACAAATACGAGCGCTAAGAAATGGTGTTGATGTATTGGTTGCTACTCCCGGACGATTATTGGATTTACATCATCAAAAAGCACTCTCTTTGGCCAATGTTGAAATTTTGGTCTTAGATGAAGCAGATCGTATGCTTGATATGGGGTTTCAAAGAGATATCAATAAAATTCTAAACTTACTACCAGCAAAGAAGCAAAACTTATTGTTTTCTGCTACATTTTCTAAGGAAATTAAACAATTGGCTAATGGGATTTTACATCATCCAGTCTGGGTTGAAGCTGAACCAGAGAATACTACCGCAGAGAAGATTGAACAAAAGTTATATAGAGTTGATCAAAAAAGAAAATCTGAACTAATTATTAAATTTATATCAGAAGGAGGATGGAAACAAGTATTAGTTTTTACCAGAACAAAGCATGGAGCCAATCGACTAACAAAAAAAATGGTAGAGCAAGGTATTACTGCCGCAGCAATTCATGGAAATAAAAGCCAGGGAGCTAGAACAAAAGCCCTTGGAGGTTTTAAAAAAGGAACGATTCGGGTATTGGTAGCAACAGATATAGCAGCTCGTGGGCTAGATATTCCATTATTACCACATGTAGTAAATTTTGAATTACCCAATATTTCTGAAGATTATGTACATCGTATAGGCCGTACAGGTAGAGCAGGAGCTAGTGGAGAAGCAATTTCTTTGGTTAGTCAGGAAGAAATAAGCTATGTAAAAGGAATAGAAAAATTATTAGGAGAAAAGTTACAAAGTGAAACTGTAGCAGGTTTTGAGCCAACAGTAAGTTTTGAAAAATCAGCATCGACACCAAGAAATAAATCTCGTAAAAAAAGTAAGTCAAAAAATAATAGAAACTATAACAGGAGATCTAGAAGGTGAAAATTTGGCTTTTCATAAAATAAAAGATAACAAAAAAGCGGAAGTTTTACTTCCGCTTTTTATATATAAATCTTTTTTTGTATTAAAAGATATAGTATCCAACAGAAACTTGAAATACAGAATTTTTAGCTTCTACATTATCAACTATATCAGTAAAACCAATATTATATCGTAATTGACCGAAGAAAGAACCAAATTCTACTCCAGCACCTACAGCCGCACTTAAGTCAAAACTTTCTGGCTCACTACCAGCAGGATAATTATCATTAACTACAAAACCAAATTGAGGTCCCGCTTCTGCACTAAAAAATTTAGCAAATTTAAATTTTACTAAAACAGGAAGATTTAAATAATCAACATCAATTTTTTGCTCTGAACCAAAGCCTCTAAATTTTGCTCCTTGTGCAGAATATATAAGTTCTGGCTGAACCGCAAACATATCTGATAAGCCTATTTGAACTACAGCACCAATATGATACCCTGTTCGTCCTTTTAAACTGTTATAATCATTTCCACTTAATGTAGCGAAGTTTACCCCACCTTTAAAACCAAGTCTAATGTCTTGTGCATTTGAAGAAATTGAAAAACCGATTACCGCAATTGCTAATAAAAAAAGCTTTTTCATAATTGTAAATTTAAGGTTTATTTGAGGCCAAAGATAGGAACTAATATCTTAAGAAAAGGTTAAATATAGAGGGACTCAATTTATTGACAAGTATTATTTTGACTTTTTTCATGTATTATTTTGAAGCAAAGAATGTTGTATCTTCGCCCTAAATTCAAAACTTAAGCTAAGATTGCAATACGAATTCACGATACAAGTTTCTCCAGAAATTGCGGCACATCCCGATCGATTAAAAAGTAAGGTAGCAGATAAAAATGGTATTCCTTTGGATGAAATCAGACATGTTCAAGTCTTAAAACGTTCTATAGATGCACGACAACGCGCAATTAAGGTTAATTTGAAGATAAAAGTATATGTACAGGAAGATTTTATAGATCAACCAATTACATTACCCGAATATCCTGATGTTTCTAATGCATCAGAGGTTATTATTATTGGAGCTGGGCCAGCTGGTCTGTTTGCAGCACTACGTTGTATTGAATTGGGTTGTAAGCCTATTGTTCTAGAACGAGGAAAAGATGTACAAGAACGTCGTAGAGATCTTAAAGCTATTACTAGAGATCATATTGTTAATCAGGATTCTAATTATTGTTTTGGAGAAGGAGGAGCAGGCACATATAGCGATGGTAAATTATATACGCGATCTAAGAAAAGAGGAGATGTAAACCGTATTTTGGAGCTTTTGGTTGGATTTGGAGCTACTGATCAGATTTTGGTCGAGGCACATCCACATATCGGGACAAACAAATTACCAGGTATCATAACTGCAATACGAGAGAAAATTGTAGAAAGAGGAGGAGAGGTACTTTTTGATACCCGTGTAATTGATTTTAAAATTAAAAACTCTGAAATTAATGGCGTAACTCTATTAGATGGGAGTACTATTGCAACTAATAAGATTATCCTTGCCACAGGGCATTCTGCAAGAGATATATTTGAACTGTTGTATGATAAAAAAATAGAGATTGAAGCAAAACCTTTTGCTTTGGGAGTACGAGTAGAACACCCACAAAAACTTATAGATCAGATTCAGTATTCATGTGAGGTTCGAGGGCCATATCTACCTCCTTCGCCATATAGTATTGTAAAACAGGTAAAAGGAAGAGGGATGTACTCTTTCTGTATGTGTCCGGGAGGAGTTATTGCTCCGTGTGCTACCAGTCCGGGAGAAGTGGTTACAAATGGCTGGTCTCCTTCTAAAAGAGATCAACCTACCGCCAATAGTGGTATTGTTATAGAGTTACGGATAGAAGATTTTAAAGAATTTTCTAAGTACGGTCCATTATCTGGAATGTATTTTCAGAAAAGTATAGAACAACATGCATGGCAGGTAGGTGGCGAAACCCAGAGAGTTCCTGCACAAAGATTAGTAGATATGGTTGAAGGAAGAATGTCAACAAACCTTCCAGAAACCTCTTATAAACCGGGTTTAACATCTGCTGATATGGGAGTAGTATTCCCCGAATTTATTCATCAAACACTACAAGAAGGTTTTAGAGCATTTGGTAAAAGTATGAAAGGATATCTTACTAATGATGCTGTAGTACATGCTCCCGAGTCAAGAACATCATCACCTGTTCGTATTCCCAGAGATTGGAAAACATTAGAACATACACATATTAAAGGATTATATCCTTGTGGTGAAGGTGCAGGATATGCCGGAGGTATAATTTCTGCAGCTATTGATGGTGAAAAATGTGCTCAGGCTTGTGTGGCAACAATACTATCTAAAGCAGTTTAATTAGATTTCTTTATAGAAAACTCAAAAGTAGTTTGAACCTTCTCCTTAGAAGATACTTTAATGTAACCACCTAGGTTTTCGACTAACTTTTCTACAGTAGAAAGCCCAATACCATTACCTTTATTACCACTTCTATCTGTAGTATTGGCAGTAGTAAAAAGTTCAAAAATGGTATCTAATTTATCATTTGGAATTCCCATTCCATTATCTGTTATTCTGAAATAATAGAAATTTTTATCTTCGTTAGTTTCTATCGATATAATGATCTGCTCTTTGTCATTATATTTAATACTATTTCCGATAAGGTTAAAGAAAATTTGTTTTAAAGCAAGTTTATTACATTGTATAATAGGATCTTCTTCGGGGAAATAAATAGTAAAATCCGGTTTCATACTAAGTAAATCAACAATTTTACTCAATAGACGGTTTAAATAAAATTCTTCGGGTGTATTATGTATTAAGCTTTCACTCTCATAATGATCAAGTACATCACTAATATAATTACTCATAGAGAAAGATGAAGCTTTGATATAATCAAAATATTCTAAACTTTCATTATCGAGTTTATCTCCTAGTTTAAGCTTTAATAAATCTGTCGATGTAATAACATTGGCTAATGGCATCTTAAGATCATGAGAAATTACTCTTGCAAACTCCCTTAAGGATTCGTTATGTTTTTTTAACTTATTTTGAATTACTTGAAGATCATTATTCTTTTTATTAAGCTCAAAAAGAATAATCACTTGCTTTGCCAAAGCAGTAAGAGAATCCAATTGCTTATTAGAAAGTTCTCTGGGAACACTATCCATTACACATAATGACCCCAAGGCAAAACCATCTTTATCTACTAACGGAATTCCTACATAGAAAATAATTGGTTTTCCTTCAAGAATAATTGGCTCTTCATTAAAACGCTCATCTTTTCGAGTGTCTTTGATTAATAAAGGAGCATTTGGTTTTAAAACAACATGAGAACAAAGAGAATTATTACGTGGAGTCTCGCAAGTTTTTAATCCGTGTTTAGATTTAAACCATTGTCTATCATTGTCTACCAAAGATATTAGTGCCATATCTGTTTCGCAGATATACGCAGCCAAAGCTGTAATTTCATCAAATTCCTTCTGTGATTCGGTATCCAGAATATTTAATGATTTTAAAGCTTCTAACCTGAAGTTTTCGTTTATGGGTATAGTATTCGATATCATCCTCTTACAAAGAATTGATATGTATAAGAATCAATTCCTAATAAAATTAACAAAAATAACTCAGATATCACGAATTAATTAGCATTATGTACTGATTTTACGCGATAACCATACTTTGTCTAAAATAAATTATTGGATCATTTTAGATGGATATTATAAGTTTTTATAGCGATGAATTCCCTCACTAATAGGACTAATTCTAAATAATAACGTTTAAGTAATGATTTTAACCTAAACTTAAAATAGGATTTACTTAATCACTACTATTAATTAACGACACTTCTATCGACCAAGAATACTTTTACGGGAAAACAATAACAAATTAAATTTAGAGAAAAAAATGAATACTTTACGCAAAATTATTTCAAGAGTTTTTATGGTTTCTGTTGTCTTTATATCTTTTATGAGTTGTGAAGATGGAGAAGATGGTATTAATGGGACAAATGGAGTCGATGGTCAAGACGGTGCTGATGGTGCAGATGGCGAAGATTTTGTTCCTTCCCCAACAATTTTTGCAAATAAATCATCTTATGATCCATTAGTCGCGATTGCTCCACAATTTAACTATGTTCAGGCTTACTCATTGATAACAACTCCAGATGTTATTGGAGGTAGTTTTCAATTAGCGGGATCTGCTGATGGTGCAGGGTTTTTAAAAGATGGAAACGGAGGATATATGTATATCGTAAATTGCGAAGATAGTTATGCTGTAGCACGAATCAATCTTGATAAAAACTTGATTCCTACATCAGGAGATTATTTATTAAACTCGGGGGTAGCAGATTTTGCTCGTCAATGTTCTGGAACTATGTGGGAAGCCGAAATACATGGAGGAACTAAAGATATCTTTTTATCTGCATCAGAAAGTATTAATTATGATGTTAAAGGAATTGACCCTAGAGTTGAAACTCCAACCCCTAATGCAGATTTTGGATTAGATGCTTTGGGAGAGTTTTCTTGGGAAAATGCTGTTCCATTACCGAAAAATTCTTATGTTGGTAAAACAGTGATAATAGGAGGAGATGATGATTCTAGTGGTTCTGAAGGGCAAGTTTCTCTATATTATTCAGAAAATGGAGATGATGACCTTACTAATGGTAAGATTTATGTATTACGATTTAAACAAGTTTCTGATGGAGCTAGTGGTGTTAAGAATGTAGCTGCAAATACTACTTATAACGAAAGTCAACTTGATTTTCAAGCTACATATGATGTAGAATTTGTAGAGATAGTTAACGGTAAAGATCTAACAAAAAGCGAGATGGAAACTGCATGTACCAATGTTTTTGCCTCTCAATTTATGAGAGTCGAAGATGTAGATTACCAAAAAGGAAGTGATGCAAACGGAAGAAATGTATTTTTTGCAGTAACAGGTAAAGGACCAGGAGAAGGAACTTATAATGATTGGGGTACTGTTTATAAATTAGAACTTGATGAAACTTCTCCTCTTACAGGTAAATTGACTCAGATCGTAAGTGGTAATACAGACACAAATAATATGGATGGTAACTTAGGAATGCTTCAAAGTCCAGATAATATCTGTGTGACAGAAAACTTTGTATACATTCAAGAAGACCCTAATTCATTCAGTAGAGGACATTCGGCATATATTTATCAGACAGATATTAATGGTAATAACCCAAGTAAAGTATTAGAATTAGTAGTACGTCAGGATTTAGATCCAAGAAATAGTACCAGAATTAGTGGAGAATTTGGTTCTTTAATTGATGTTTCGGATAAAGTAGGTATCCCAGGAACATTTCTTTTGGCAGTACAACCACATTACTGGGAAAGTCCAGATTTTATGAATCTTGATGGTCATACTAACGCATCTAGAGAGGATGATCAAGCTTCTCAAATAATTATTCTACAAGGACTTCCAAGATAATCTTAGTGAGGTAATAAAATTTTGAAAAAAGGGACCTCTATTTTTGATAGAGGCCTTTTTTCATTTATATAAAATATATGTTATTATGCGTATTTCTAATAAAATAATAGGTGTTGTATGTTTATTTCTATTGAGTATTGCTTGTAAAAAGCAAGAAAAATATGTGGAGAAAACTACTCCTGATTGGAAAGTGGTACAAGATTTTTATTTGGAGAATATTGTAAAATCTATATCAGATTTGGACGAACTTAAAGAAGAAGGAGTAAAAGGTAAAAAGGCAAAAACTATATTTAAAAATGCACGGGCATCATTTAAAAAAGCAGAACCATATGCAGCTTATTTAAATCCATCTGTTGGGCATAGAGCTAATGGCCCAGCTCTTCCTGTTTATAAAGAAGATAACGGTAAAATTTTAAAACCTGTTGGATTTCAGAAAATTGAAGAAAGTATTTATGAAGGAGAAGTTAGCAATGTAGATTTCATTAGAGAAGTTGATATCACAAAAGGTTTATTATTAAATCTTAAGAAAAACATAGAAAAACGAGCATTAAATCCACAACGTTTTTTTATCGCAACTCATCAACAATTATTTAGAATCATTAGTCTTGCAATTTCTGGTTTTGATACTCCTGTAAGCCATTTGGGGATTGAAGAAACTACCATCTCTTTAGAGAGTTTAAGATTTGTATATCAGGAAAGTATTCAATTTTTAATACAAAAAAAGAACCCAGAATTAGATAAAGAATTTATAAGTAATATTGACAAATCAATACGGTTTATTGATAAAAACACAGATTTTGAAACTTTTGACAGATACACTTTTATACGCGATTATATAAACCCAATTACTAGAAACTGGGTAAAAATTAGACAAGAGAGTGCATTATGGGATGGGGTAGATACACATCCATTTAATTTTGATGCCCCAACATTTTTTGAAAAAAATAGTTTTAACCTTACGTATTTTACCCCAGCTGTAAATCGTAATCCTACAGATAAACAGATATTACTAGGACAAAAGCTTTTCTTTGACCCAAACCTTTCTAAAAAAGGGAAAATGTCTTGTGCTACTTGCCATATACCAGAAAAAGCATATGCAGATGGTATGGTTACGAATTTTAGCAATACAGGTGAACCACTTTTAAGAAATACACCAACACTCATAAACACTGCATTCCAACAAAGTTTTTTTTGGGATGGAAGATCAGAAACATTATTAGATCAAATATCATCTGTGTTTATTAATGATCAAGAATTTGATTCTACAGTTCATCAGTTTTCTGATGCTATTCTTAAAGACACAACATATATAAAGCTATTTAAAGAAGCATATGGAGGGATTTCAACCAAAAACATTGAAGTTATTAAAGCTATATCTTCTTATATCTCAACCTTAAATGGTTTTGATTCTAAATTCGATAAAAATATTAGAGGAGAAGAAAGTACATTTACCGATGAGGAAAAACTAGGATTCAATTTATTTATGGGTAAAGCACTATGCGCTACTTGCCATTTTGTGCCATTAACTAATGGTACAGTACCTCCTTTTTTTACCGAAACAGAAAAAGAGGTAATTGGAGTTCCTGAAACGGCAAAAAACAAAATGATCGATAATGATTTAGGATTTTATTGGAAATTTGAAGAAGAACTACATCGAGGAATGTTTAAAACACCAACAATAAGAAATGCTGATCTCACAGCTCCTTATATGCATAACGGGGTATATAATACATTAGAAGAAGTAATGGAGTTTTATAACTTAGGAGGCGGTGGTGGAATGGGATTTGATTTACCACATCAAACCTTGCCTTTTGATGAATTAAACTTAACAGATAAAGAATTAAAAGCTATAATCGCATATGTAAAAACTTTAACTGATGAAAATGTAACAACCAATTATAATTAAGTTTCTTGTAGCTATTGTAATTAAATAAAAGAGGTCTGAAAAGTTGAGAAAACCAAAGCATATCAAACTAGTGTTGCTGAAGATAATTTAAAATGATCAACCATACATAACTTTTTAGACCACTTTTTATCAGTTTAAAACTTTTCAAAAACTCCAAGTCCGAATAATGCATAATCATACTTAACGGGGTCTATGGGATCTAAACTCCTTAATTTTGTATCAAGCTCTAACAGTGCTTTTCCATCGTTTTGTTTGCGTCTAAGTAACCCTAGTTTACGTGCAACATTTCCAGAATGCACATCTAATGGACAAGATAATTGAGCAGGGGACAGGCTGCTCCAAATACCTAAATCAACACCAGCAGAGGTATCTCTTACCATCCATCGGAGAAACATATTGATTCGTTTAGCAGCAGAATTTTTATAAGGATCACTAATATGTTTTTCTGTTCTTGGCAGATGTGGTAGAGAAAAGAATTCTTTTTTGAAATTATGGATCGCAGTTTGAAAATTGTCACCTTCTTCATGTAATTTAAAAAAAGTTTCCATATCATTATATGTGGTATACATATGCTGTAATGCGGTAATGAAATAGGATAGATCAGTACTATTAAAGGTTCTATGAACAAAATTATCGAAACCTTCAAGGTTCTCCTCAGTATGATTCATTATAAAATCATATGGACTATTGCCCAAAAGTGACATTAATTTGTGGGAATTAGTTAAGATGCTTTTTCGATTACCCCAAGAAATGGTAGCTGTAAGAAATCCTGATATCTCAATATCTTCTTTCTGAGTATATAAATGAGGGATTTGCACAGGATCTGTTTCTATGAATTTTGGTTGTTCATAGTAAAAAGCCTTTTCATCCAAGAAATTTTTGAGTTCGATAGTATTAAATTTTTTCACAAGAAGATATTATGATTTTTAATATTTTATCATCAACAAATATGGTAATTTTTTCAATTACCTTTTAGTATTTAAGTTAAATAAAATACAGATTTAAGTTTTATGTACAATAAATTCATGTGTTAAGAAGTTTATTGGTTTTTGTGCTATTAAAAAAATAGTTTTTATTACGTTAGATATCATATAGGCATTTCTATAGATCTATATTAATAACAGTCAGTGGCATTTTGTTATTTAAAGGTTTTTGAAATGAAAATTGTAGATTATTTATTTTTATTAAGTGGCTTACAAACGTTAGTTATCACTATTATCCTTCTTTTTTATCCATCTAAAAAAGTAAATATCAATAGATATCTGGGACTGTTTTTTGTGACTTTATGTGTTGAGATGGCAATGTATTTTGTTTTTAAGTATGTTAAACACCCAGCTATTTATTATCAACCATTCCGATTTGATTTTTTGAGTATGAATTTTTTATTTTTCTATGCGATAGAAACAGCAGGGATATATATAAAACGCAAACTCTATTACTATCTTCCTGCAATTATAGAGTTCTTGTTTTTGTCGGTGTTTTTTCTTTTGGTATTACAAAACCCAGAAATACATGCCACTTTACGAGAAATACATTTTGGAAGAATGATAACTGCAGCTTCTTCAATTTATATTATAACAATGTCTATTATGATTATTAGAGTTAATAATAAACATAAGAAACAGTTACCTCATTTTTATGAAATTACCAAAAACAAATCATTACATTGGTTAACCATATTTTGTATCGTCTGTATTTTATTTAATCTTGTTGGGCATGTAGCACATCTATTTATTAGTGAAAAGTATTATAGATTCACTCTAAATACGATTCTTTTATTGGGACTTTATTATATTACTATTGCAAGTCTGGTTCAGATTAATATCATGAATATGATTTCTCCTAAAACAGAAGAAAAAGAAACCAAAGCAGAATTAGAAAATACAATAAAGATTATTGAGGAATACATGCTAGAAACCAAAGCATATCTAAACTCCTCGATTACTCTAAGAACATTTGCGAAAGAGGTTAGATTACCAGAAAGGCTAATTTCTAAAGCGATTAATAAAATCGAACATAAGAATTTCAATAATTATATCAATTATTATAGGATTGAAGAGTTTAAACAGCTTTTATCTATGGATAAACATAAAAAATTTAGCATTTCTGCAATTGCTAACGAAGTTGGTTTTAACTCCAGAGCATCTTTTTATAAAAATTTCAAGGACATAGTTGGTGTCTCCCCTTCATCATATGTTAAAAATGTAGATAGTTGATTTTCTTGTTTTTATAATGTTTTATATTGTGATTTGAGACATCCTAAATCATGTTAGAGGACACCTGTTTATTGATTTGAGCCTTTTTTTTGTTGAATTTAGCATCAACTAATTTTACACAAAAAGATCAACTTATGAAAACACTCTTCAATAGTATTCCAATCTTAATTTTTAATAAACAAATAATCTATAGAATAGACTATAGATTATATATTCCTGGTTGTCAAAAGTTATAAGCAGAATGTTTTGAATATGATTTTAAAGTCCTAAATATCATCTCTGAAGGCTTAAAATTTAATTTAAAATTCTGATTCAAGAAGAATCAAAAAATAACTTTCATGCTTAGACAATATTGAATCTTTTATGATTCTAGATTCAGTTTGCTTTGATGTTTGGAAGCAATACATGAAACTGTTTTTAAAAGATGAAAAACTATGTAATCTAACAATAAAGTATTAAGGTTTCAAAGTTCTTAATATCTAAATTCTTTAATCGAGATAATAGAAGACTTTTTGGTTTTTATTGACTCACACAAATTAACAAACTCAAATTATGAAAACTATCAAATTATTAGCACTTAGTGCTATTGTAGCGGGGTGTATTACTTCGTGTCAAAAAGAAGAAATCACTACAGAAGTAAATGAAACGAGTAAAACTCCTACAAAAGAGCAACTTCTTAAGTTAGAAAGCATGGGAGTTAATACAGAAGATGTATCTGTAAAAATGATCACTGATCTTGATGGAAGTAGTGCAGACTACTTTGTTAATGGTACAGATCTTGGTATTCCAGTAGCTGGACTTGTAGATCAGCCAAGCTTAGAATCTTTGGATAATGGAATGAAGCAATATCGAACAAGAAACATTGTGTCTAGTAGCAACCGTACGATTAACGTACTGGGCTATACCGGTGGCGGTGGTAATGGATTGTCTAACACAGGACGGCAGGCTTTACAGAGAGCTGTGAATACATATAATAACTTAAATACCTCTCTTAACATGAGACTTACTTTTGGTACTAACTATCAAGCTGCTGATTTAGTAGTATATGTAAGAAGTGATTTAGGATCAGGAGGATTAGCAGGATTTCCTTCTAATGGAAGACCATACAAATGGGCAAGAATAGGGCCTAGAGTAAGAAACAATGGAGTTGCTTATACGCAACATGTTATTACTCATGAAATGGGACATTGTATAGGGTTACGTCATACAGATTGGCAGCGCAGAGCATGTGATGGTAGTGCAGAAGGTCAAGGGCAAGAAGGAGCTATTCATATTCCAGGAACTCCAACAGGTACCGATATCACCTCTATTATGATTTCTTGTCCTGCACAAGGAAATCCTCAAGATGGATCTCTAAATAGAAATGATGTTACTGCATTGCGGTACTTATATTAATTAATATAAAATTATTAAGAACTTTGATTTCTTTAGAAGGGACTACCTGAAAAGGTAGTCTTTTCTTTTTGTAAGTGTTTATAATCAATGTGATTCTCGTAAACATCTATATTTACTATAATTAATTGCTTTTTAAATGTCTTCAATCGTGATTTTAGATGTCCCAGATCATGATTGAAGACATCTGATTATTGATTTGAATACTTTTTTTGTTGAGTTTTGTAGCTAAGTATTTAACATAAACTCAACTTATGAAATATTATTCAGCTAGTATTGCAATCTTGTTTTACTTTAGTCTTATAGGTTAATTGTTGGTAAGGTTTCTTGGTTGCCACAAAGTTATAAGCCGGAGCATTTTTTAAATATGATTTTAGGATTCAGGGGAGTATTATGAATATCTGAAATTGAGATTTAAAAATCCCTATTTAGGAAAAGTCAAAAATAATTTTCAAGATTTTGATTATCATGAGGTTTTTTTTACCTCTATCCGGTTTATGCTTTGCTGTTTAGTCATATATTTAAACAGTTTCATTATCCGAATTATGAACTATACATATACGATAGTATAGTTTGTTATTCATAAGAGAAAATTTACGCTACAATTTTACCATCTACCATAACCAATTTTCTATCAGCCATATCAGCCAACTCCTGATTATGCGTTACAATCACAAAGGTTTGCCCAAATTCATCTCTAAGTTTAAAAAATAATTGGTGCAAGTTTTCTGCAGCTTCACTATCCAAATTACCAGAAGGTTCATCAGCAAAAATTACTTTCGGATTATTAACCAAGGCTCTGGCAACAGCTACACGTTGTTGTTCTCCTCCTGATAACTCGCTGGGTTTATGATCATATCGATGAGAAAGTCCTAAAAAATCTAAAAGTTCCTTTGCTCTTTTTTCTACTTCAGCTTTTGGAGTTTTTTTTATAAAAGCAGGTATGCATACATTTTCTAATGCTGTAAATTCTGGTAATAGTTGATGAAATTGAAAGATAAAACCCAATTGCTCATTTCTAAATTTAGAAAGCTGCTTCTGAGATAGTGTATTGATATTAGATTCATTAATTGATAATTCACAATCCTTAATTTCACTAACACGATCTAGTGTTCCTAATATTTGTAGTAATGTTGTTTTTCCCGCACCTGAAGCCCCAACAATAGAAACAATTTCTCCTTTTTTGATATGAAGATCGACTCCTTTAAGAACATGAAGGTCTCCATAGTTTTTATGAATATTATTAGCTTTGATCATCTATTTTCTATACTTGAAGGAGTGAAAGTAATCAATATCATTAGAATCCCCAAGATTATCCTTTAGAAGAACGTTTTAAATTATTCACATCAAGGAAATATACTATTCTTAGCGATAAGGTATGCTTAATAGGTCTGTTAAATAAATTATCCAAACTTTGTGTGTAATTTAAGCTTGAAAGTTCATCATCATTAAAAATTTGATTGCGATAGAGTAGGGTAGCTTCACTACCAGGAGCAAATCTCCAGTTAAAACTTAAATCCAGGTTCCAAATATTAAAATTGGTATTGGGGTTATCTTCTGAAATATCATAATCAATTTGAGACCTGGAACCATTTTCGTTTAGGATGTAAAATATATTATCAGAATAATCGGCAGTGCTCCAGAAGTTTCTGAAGCGTAGGTTTACAGCTTTATATGGATCAAAATTATAACTAGCACTTAATGAATTTTCAAGCGAAACAATATCTCGCTGCCCTAGGAATACGTCTATATCATTATCATCTACATACCCGAAATTATTTGGACGGTTATAATACTCAGATCTCCATATTACCAAAAACTTGTCAGAAAACCGATATCTGGGAGAAACTTCTATTCGATATATCTTTTGTTCGTCACTAAACCATTGTCTGGTTCCTGCACTAATATCATAAGCGAATTTTTTTCTATAATCAGAAGAGACAAACATTCTTCCTCCAATACTTCGACTATAAGTAACAAATCTTCCATCTACACGAGGCTCAAAATAATCTTGATTTTTAGAATTATAAGATCCTCTACCACCAAAAGCAAAACGATTTTTAGTCACAAAAAACCAATTTGCTCCTATAGAATTTTGTGTTTGAATACTCGGATCATATAATCGTCTATGTCTTGCAAAAACATTGATGCGATAAGTGTTGAATACTCCTTTAGGTTCAAAAATCTGATAGGAAGCACTTATTCTAAAATTATTGAAATTATTCCTGAAATTCACTCCTAGATCATTGATGTTATAGGTTTTATTTGCTAAATCGTGACCAAAACCATATCTGATTTTACCTTTGATACGATCAAAATCAAGCTCAGACGCAAAACCACCAATATTATCTTCAGGAGAATTTATCTGGCTAACCAAAGATCTTCCTGTTAAACGATATGAGTTTGTTTTATTAGCTAGGTTCCAAACTAATCCAGTCACATTTGCATTTCTAAACTCGCTACCGCTACGCGTTACGTTAGTATTTATCAAGGAAACAGAAGAATTTTTATTAAACTGTTGATCTAATACAAAAATATTATAATTGGATATAGGTTCGACTACTTCTTTACGTACAGCTCCTGTAATAGTATCGGTAATTCGTATTTCTGTTTTTTCTGTAATAGCATTAAAAAAACCGATACCCAAATTTCCTTTTGTCCTTCCCGAGATTTTTAATGCGTTAAGTAAATTTACTTTAGAAGGGTTATCTTCTGCAACTTCATTTGCATTAAGATCATCATCAGATATTGATGTAGAGGGTTTTCCACCAACTCTTCTGGAAAAGAAAATATTTCCTTTGTTAAATAATTCTGTACCTTCAGTAAAGAATTGTCTGTTTTCTCCAAAGGTTTGTTCAAATGGTCCTAAATTAAGTCGAACTTCATCAAAAGCTGCTTGCCCAAAATCTGGGATTAGCGTTGCATCTAGTGTAAAGCTATCACTTAACCCATATTTCACATCCATTCCAGCACTAAAATCAGTTTCTGAATCTCCATCAGAATGTGATACCAAACCTTGTACAAACGGAAAAAAAGTAAGCCTCACAGGTGGATTCACATTCTCTACACCTTTTACCAAACCATTATATTGTGTACGTTGACCAATTTTATTATCAATAAAATTCCAGGTATAAGTTTGATTTCGACTTAGAGATCTTCTATAAAAATTAATACTCCAGTCTTGTACTTTCACTTCGGGAAAACGTAATGCATTATAAGGTATTTTAAATTCTGCATACCACCCTTGGTCATCAAAAGAAACTTTGGCATCAAAGACGACATTATAACTAAAATCTTCATTGAATTGATTAGCCCTTGCATCACCAATTGTACCCGCACTGGTTATAAAGAAACGAGTTTCATTAACGCCATCATTATAGGTGTTTATTGCAATGCTAAAATGATCTGCCTGAACAAATATATCATCTCGCTGGCTAAATTGACGCAATACTGTATCAGGTTGACTATCATATAGGTAAACACCAAAGTAAACAGCCTTATTATCATAGGCCATTTTTACTTCAGATTGTATTTCTTTTGGTATTTCTCCCTCATTTCCAGGCTGCCACATTTGAAAATTACCATGAGCCGGAAGAGTTTTCCATACTTCGTCATTAAGAACACCATCAATTTTTGGAGGATTATTTATTCTTTTAGCTTTAATTTCTTTTTTCTCTTGGGCAAATGATTGCAATACTGAGAGAAACAAAAACAGGATACAAATTTTCGTGAGTAGTTGTATATTCATAAATTGTAATAAAAACCTTACTTTTTTGATTATTAGCAAAACTATACTTGTATTAGGAGATGTGTTACTAACGAAAAGTTAAAAAGCAAGAAATGGATTTGCATATATGTATTTTTGTTAAAAAAATACGACTATATAGTTATGAAAGAAAATAATATAGAAACCGCGGTATTTGCCGGAGGTTGTTTTTGGTGTACAGAAGCAGTTTTTCAGCGTCTGGAAGGAGTGCATCAAGTAGTATCAGGATATACAGGCGGAACTATAAAAAACCCTGCATACCGAGAGATAACAACGGGAAGAACTGGGCATGCCGAGGCAATTAAAATTGAATATGATCCTAATCTCATTAGTTATAAAGAGTTATTAGAAATATTTTTTGCTACTCATGACCCTACTACTCTAAATAGTCAAGGAGCGGATCACGGCACACAATATAGAAGTGCTATTTTTTATGTTGATGAAAAACAACAGCAGATAGCAGAAGAGGTGATTGGAATACTTGAAGATGAATCTATTTTTGATAATCCTATCGTTACAGAAATAGCAGCATTAGGGGCGTTTTATAATGCAGAAGAATATCACCAGGATTACTACAATCAAAATAGTAGTCAGGGGTATTGTCAATTTGTGATCAATCCAAAACTTAATAAATTAAATACTACCTTTAAAAATAAATTGAAAAAGGAAAAACAGAATTAATTACTATGCTATATAAAAACTTTGAAGAATACAATATAAAAGTAACTGAAGAAGTAAAAGAAAAATTTAAATCTATTATAGAAGACCTGGGGGAAGACACTAAGAGAGAGGGTATTGTTAAGACTCCTGAGCGAGCAGCAAAGGCAATGCAATTTCTTACTCAGGGATACCATCAAGATCCTGCCGAAATCCTTAAAAGTGCTATGTTTAAAGAAGGTTATGACGATATGGTAATCGTTAAGGATATTGAATTATATTCGTTATGCGAACATCACATGCTTCCGTTTTTTGGTAAGGCACATATTGCATATATCCCAGATGGTTATATCGTAGGATTAAGTAAATTACCTAGAATTGTTGATGTATTTGCAAGGCGATTACAGGTACAGGAACGACTTACACATGATATCTTAGAGTGTATTAATAATACATTGAAACCTAAAGGTGTTGCTGTAGTGATTGAAGCTTCTCATATGTGTATGATGATGCGTGGAGTACAGAAACAGAATTCGGTAACAACTACTTCTGGTTTTAGAGGTCAATTTGAAAAGATAGAAACCCGATCAGAATTTTTAAGATTAATTACCGCCAATTTGGGATAGCAGATTTTTGGAATACTCTTTGCTTTATTTGTTGTATATTAAACTATAAATTATGTATAAAATATGGCAAAAGATAAATACAAAAAACTTGGACTAAGCTTACTTTTCGACGGTTTAGGAATGATTAGTTATGTGATTCCTGGAATTGGTGAATTTACAGATGTAATATGGGCTCCTATAGCAGGTTGGTTAATGACCAGAATGTATAAGGGTAATGTTGGTAAAGCTGCAGGAGTATTTACATTTGTAGAAGAAGCACTACCTCTTTTGGATGTTATACCAACATTTACCATAATGTGGGTATATACGTATGTGATTAAAAAGGAAGAAGTAAAAGAAATTATTGATGTTGATATTTCTTAATCTTTAAAGAAGCGAGCAAATCCCATTCTGCTTAGCATCTTTTTTTCAAAACCCCAGAAAAATTTAAACTGCCCAAAGAGCCATCCTACGATGATAAGTAATACTTGATATACAGGGAATATGAATAATATCCTGATAGGCCAATAAATCCAACCATTTGTTATCTCTCTGTGTAACCCCAAAAAAGAAAGTATAGGATCAGAAATACGAGCTGCAGTAGATCCGGTAACTGCAAAAGCAATAAAAATAGCAATGAGTTCCCATCTATACAAAACATTCCACTTTGTTTCGAGAATATTAAAAAGTTTTAAGGTAATAAAAAGAAATATTGAGGAAAGAAAAATTACTAATGCCGATAGTACGCCAATATATGTCGTATCGATCTGATTTATAGGTAATAGTTTCAAAATATATTTTCCAATCAGATAAGAAGAGAATACTAAACTTAATAATCCTAATATAGGAAATATCAATTGCCAATTACGTTTTATTTCCCAGCGTTTCTTAAATTTTTGCATGACACAAAAATACAACTAAAAAGGATTTAAATCAAAACCTTCGCCCTCTTGTTACAATAAATCGTTGTCGATATCGCTGCTCAAAATATAGAAAGTAATTGTATAGAAGATAATTTACTTCATACCCATAATGAATTGCTGAGTCATAATTGATTCGCTGAAGGTATAAATTAGGATCAAATCGCTGTGGTTGTATCACTCGTTGATTATATTCTGTAACATAAAAACGATTTCTAGTTTCTAAAAATGTTTCAGAATAAAATCCTCTGGGTCTTTGAGTAGCTACCCATGAATTAAATCCAGGTTCGATGATAATAATTTCGTATTCCAGACTATCATTTGCTATTCTTACAGTATCTGAAACAGTATCGGTAGAGGCTACATCCATTTTTCTGTTTTTAGTTGTAGAACAACTATAAATGAATATCCCCAAGATTAATATGTAAATACAATTTTTCATAACCTTATAAATATATCTAAAAAAAGAATACTAGAGTGTTGTAGAAATTATAAATTCCAGAAATCACTACAATCTTGTTCAATTTCCTGGATATATATTATAATTTCGAGTTTTGTCAAAAATAGGAGGGGATTGTTTGGAATTCTTTCTATATCGATTTGAAAAATAATGTTTTTAGTATATAGAATACTTCTACTATTTGTACTATTTTTATATTGATGATAACTAGTTTAAAAACAAAAGCGTTTTAGAATTATATAATTCTAAAACGCTTTTGTTTTGATATTCAAAATAATAAAAATTCTTTTATTTGATAGAAGAGTTATTTTCCAAAAAGCCCACCAAGAAGTCCTCCAAGACCTCCGCTTTTCTTTCCTCCGCTACTTAATAGCATTCCGGCAACATCATCAAGAATACTCCCATCACCATCTGCATCTAAGAAAGATTCTATCAATGATTGCTGCTTAGAACCGCCACCAGACATACTGCCTAATAAACTTGATAACCCATTAGCATCACTTACATTGTTTTGTTTGGCTTGTTTCCCTAATGCCCCCAAAAGAATTGGAGCAGCTACTTTAAGTATTTGGGCTACAGAACCAGAGTCAATCCCTGATTTTTGACTTAGAGCATTTTCTACTGCAGGTTGTTTATTTCCAAGAATATGTCCTAGAATACCAGCTCCATCATTCGTAACACTTTGATCAACACCACCATCAAATAAACCTCCCAAATTATCTAAAATTCCACCAGAATGTTTACCTGTTAGTGCACCTAATAATCCCGAAGCTCCTTCAGGTGTAGATGCATTTCGTTGCATTGCTCCCATAAGTACGGGCATAGCCATACTTAGTAAATCTCCTGTTTTATCAGTTGATTGGCCTGTTTGTGAACTAACACCACTGATAATTTGTTTACCCATTGGGCTATTTAAAAGGTCTAAAATTCCTGACATAGTTAGTATATTTTTTTATGAACCTAAATTTACATTTTTAATATCAGAATAGGAGAAGAGATGCTATCTTATTTTGATAAAAATAGGATGAAAAACCACTTTAGAGGGTGAAAAACAAAAAAGAGTCGTTTCAATCATTGAAACGACTCTTTAGTGATATAAATTATCTATTTTATGCTTAGTTAAGAATCTTAATGATTTGCTCAGCCAGTTCCTGGCCAATACGATCCTGAGCTTCTCCTGTGGCAGCACCAATATGTGGTGTAAGAGATATCTTATTATTCATCAATACTTTGATTGCTGGATTAGGTTCATTTTCAAACACATCAAGTCCTGCAAAACCTAGTTTCCCTTTTTCTAAAGCTTCTACTAATGCAACTTCGTCAATTACTCCACCTCTTGCGGCATTTATAATTCCTGCGCCATCTTTCATTTGTTCAATTTCAGACTTTCCTACCACATACTCTTTTTGTGCAGGAACGTGTAGCGTGAAAAAATCAGAATTTTTAAGAACCTCTTCTTTAGATACCGTCTTAATTTTAAATTTTAAAGATTGTCCATCAAAGAACTCTAATGGTATGTCTACTTCCTCTATAAAAGGATCATAGGCAATAACATTCATTCCAACTCCAATTGCAATTTTTGCAGTTGCCTGTCCTATTCGCCCTATTCCTATTACACCAAGTGTTTTTCCTCTTAATTCGATACCACTTCCATATGCTTTTTTCAGGTTTTTGAATTTGCTATCACCATCTAGAGGCATATTACGGTTAGAATCGTGTAAAAAGCGAACACTACCATATAAGTGTGCAAAAACTAATTCTGCCACAGATCCAGAAGAAGCTGCGGGAGTATTAATTACATGAAGACCTTTTTCTCGGGCGTATGATACATCAATGTTATCCATTCCTACACCACCACGTCCTATAATCTTAAGAGAAGGACAGTTATCAATGATATCTGTTCTTACTTTAGTAGCACTACGTACAAGCAATACAGAAATTTCATTTTCATTAATATAATTAACCAATTGATCTTGAGCTACTGTAGTTGTTAAAACCTCGAAGCCTTTTTTTTCTAAAGCTTCAATTCCGCTTTGAGATACTCCGTCGTTTGCTAATACTTTCATTTTTAGGTTTTTATTTTGAATGTCAAGCCCTAATAAGTTGACTTGTTTAGTAATTATTGTTTTATGCTTTACGTTCCAGATCGCCCATTATATCTACAAGAGCAGCAACGCTATCTAAACTTAGTGCGTTATACATACTTGCTCTATACCCTCCAATACTACGGTGACCATTAATTCCATTAATTCCTGCTTCTTTCCACATCGTATCAAAAGTTTCTTTGAGGTCTTCATTTACCAATGTAAAAGTGGCATTCATATCAGATCTATCTTCTTTGGCAGCAAACCCCTCAAACAGTGGGTTTACATCAATTTCTGAATAGATAAGTTTAGCCTTTTTTTCATTCAATTCTTCTATAGCAGCAATTCCTCCAAGTTTTTTAAGCCATCTTAATGTAAGCATAGATACATAGACAGGATACACTGGGGGCGTATTGAACATACTTGCTTTGCTAATATGAACCTGATAATCTAGTATAGAAGGAATTTTTCGTTCTATTTTTCCAAGAATATCTTCTTTTATTACAACAAGAGTAGTACCTGCAGGCCCCATGTTTTTTTGTGCTCCTGCGTAGATCAAACTAAATTTTGAAAAATCTAATTGTCTTGAGAATATATCACTACTCATGTCACATACAAGAGGAGCATCGGTAGAAGGAAAATCCTTTAATTGTGTACCATAAATAGTGTTATTACTAGTAAGGTGTAAATAATCTAATCCTTTAGGAATATCATATCCTTTAGGAATAAAATTGAAATTAGAATCTTTTGATGAAGCTACTTCTATTACATCACCAAAAAGCTTAGCTTCTTTAATAGCTTTATCACTCCAGGCTCCAGTATTTAAATAGCCAGCTTTAGATTGTAGTAGGTTATAAGCGGTCATTAAAAATTGAGAACTTGCCCCGCCTTGAAGAAATAGCGCTTTATATCCTTTACCTTCTAAGCCTAGTAACTCTAGAGCCAGACTTCTAGCTTCTTCCATGACATCAACAAAATCTTTACTACGATGTGATATTTCCAAAATAGAAAGACCAGAGTTGTTAAAATCTAACACTGCTTGTGATGCTTCTTTAAATACTTCTTGCGGTAAAATACAGGGTCCAGCGCTAAAATTATGCTTTTTCATGTGCTAATGTTTGTTGTTTTAATGGCCACATGGAATCTTTTACAATTAAAATTATCTTTAACTAATCTCATTATCGATGATCTAATTGTATCAGTTTCATTAGTAGTTTTTATTGTTGTTAAATAGTATGGTTTAATTGCCTTTTCTTTACTTCAAAAACAGAGTTAGAAAAAACATCACAAAGGTGCTAATAATATGAAACAAAAGCATTGTCAAAATGATAAATTATTTAATCAATTTTTATCAAAAACTCAATAATGTCTATACCGTCTGCGTAATCTGAAAGTTGAGGGCTTTGAGTTTCTCCAAATGCAATGCATTCTGTAGAAAAACCATCACCTACGATACATTGTATTTTTTCGCTGTCATTTTGTATCTTTTTGCTTAACTGATCTTTAGAATCATAGATTTCATAAAATAATGTAGCAATTGGAGAAGCATAACTTTCATCCTCTTTGAGCATTAGAAAACCATTTTCAAACAATTTGTAATTACTCATTAAGTAAACTGCTTTATTGTAATCATAATTGTTTGCATATTTTGCACTTTTGATAATATCATGATATGGATACATAGCTTTAAAAAAAGTATCAAAATCATACCCTTTGGGCACCATTAGTTTTGATACACTTCTACATCCTAATCCAAAATATCTAAAAATATCTTTGCCAAGCGCTTCAAGTTGCTGTTTGGTCTCATTTCCTGTTAAGATAGCAACAGAATTCCTGTTTTTGCGTATGATATTGGGAACTTTACCAAAGTAATATTCAAAATATCTGGAAGTATTATTACTTCCTGTTGCAATTACAGCATCAAAATCTTTAAATTTTTCTGAAGTAAATTCGATAAACCCTTCAAATCGAGGCTCCACAGTTATTAGGTATGAGGCTAAAAATGGTAATAATTGATTATCATTTGAAGATTGTTTTACCAAAACGTTGTGTCCCGAAATTAATACAGACAAAAAATCATGAAATCCAACTAATGGAATGTTTCCTGCCATAATAATACCAATAACCTTTGGTTCTGTTTTTTCTAAAGAATAGGAAGATAGCCACTTTTTTAAATTGTTCTCAGTAAGAGCATTGCTCCATTGTTGTAGAGAAAAAAGTACATTTTCCTCTGTAAACCATCCATTATGATGCACTGCTGTAGCAATTTTATGGGTCATTTCATCAAAAAAATCATCATTGTGATGAATGGCATTAACTTTCTCATAACCAGTAGATTTGAATTGGTTAAGAAACTTTCCTAATTCAGAAAAAGCTTTGATACGATCATTTAATAACATCTCTTATTTGTTTATCACTAGTTTACGAGCTATTTTTGTGCTGCAAATTTAGAATAAAAAAGAGCTATGGCAATTATAATAACAGATGAATGTATAAACTGTGGTGCTTGTGAGCCAGAATGCCCAAATACTGCAATTTACGAAGGAGCTGATGATTGGAGATATTCTGATGGTACAGATTTAGAAGGAGATGTAGTTCTTCCTGGAGGTAAAGGTGTAAATGCTGATGAAGCACAAGAACCTGTAAGTGATGAAGTATATTATATAGTACCTGATAAATGTACCGAATGTAAAGGGTTTCATGAAGAACCACAATGTGCAGCGGTATGCCCTGTAGATTGTTGTATTCCTGATGAAGATGTAGTAGAAACTGAAGAGTTTTTATTACAAAAACAATCTTTTATGCATAAAGAATAAGATTTTATATCATAAAACTATAAAAAGCCTGTCATATAGATGGGTTTTTTTATGGTCGTTTTTTAAAATTTAGTATTTTCGCTCTACTTACAACCTCAAATCTAAACATGAAATCATGAAAAAAATAGCATTTCTTATTCTTTTTACAACACTTTCTGTTGTTTCTTATGGACAATATCGCTGGGAAGTTTCTGCCGGAGGTACCTTTTCTAAGCTAAATCTGGATAACCAGGAAACCACTGGCGGAACAGGCTTTTTTGTTAATGCCGGATATGGCTATGTAATGGGAGTTAGAGCAAGAACAAGTATTGTTTTTTCTCTTGATCTTTTACAGCGAACCAGTGAGATAGAAGGTCTTGGTGATGCAGAAACACTTCAGGTTGGATTTAATCCAAAATTTAGATACTTAACTGGCGATGGCAAAGATAGATTTCGTGGCTTTATTAATGTTGGACCTTCTTTTAGAGTAAATACAAAATTTGAAATAAATGGTGTAGAACTAGAAGATGATGCTTATGAGAAATTGATTATTGGCGGAGTATATGGGGTTGGTTTTTCTCAAATGATAGGAGAGATGTTTGATGTTATAGCAGAAGTGGGAGTAATGAATGATTTTGTAGATAACTTAACAGATACTGATAGCAAATTTTTTGATGTTTATGCTAGAGTAGGGGTTCGATTTAGAATCTACGATGCAAGGCGATAAGCTTTAACAACTAATTATATAATTATAATCCTGCTTTGGCAGGATTTTTTTATACTTCAATTTAATTTTTTGTAAATTAGTTACTTACAAAAAAAGAATGATTGGATGTCATATTGGGAATACATAGCAATTAGTGTTCTTGCAGTGTATGTTATTGTGAGTATAACCTTATATTATTTACAGGAGTATTTTATTTTTAAGCCTGAGAAATTAGATAAGGATTTTCAATTTCATTATAACAATCAGATTGTAGAAGAATATAATCTGGAAACAAGAGATGGAGCAATACTTAATGGGCTTCATTTTAAAGTAGAGGACCCAAAAGGGGTTGTACTATATCTTAAAGGGAATTCTAAGAGCATAAAAGGCTGGGGTAAATTTGCTGTAGACTTTACAAGACATGGATATGATGTATTTATGTTAGATTATAGAGGATTTGGTAAAAGCACAGGCAGACGCTCTTTTAAGGCAATAAAAAGAGATCTTCAGTTTGTTTATGATAAGATTAAAGATAAAGTAAAAGAAGAGTATATTATTTTATACGGACGTTCAATGGGATCTGGATTTGCTACAAAACTAGCCTCTATTAATAATCCAAAAATGTTGATATTGGATGCTCCTTATTATAGTTTAAATAAAGTTGCAGCCAAGTTTATTCCTTTTATGCCGATTTCATTAATAATGAGGTACCCTATACCAACCTATAAATGGCTTAAGTATGTAAATTGTCCTATTCATATCATACATGGTACCCATGATAAATTAATTCCTTTTAAATCAAGTATTAAATTATCAAAAATTCGACCAAAACTCACCCGATTATATACTGTGATAGGAGGAGGACATAAAAATTTAAATAATTTTGAATCTTATCATAAGATGCTTGGAGAAATTATCAATTCTAAAATTAGAAAGATAAATCTTTCTAATACAAGTATTGGTGTTGTGCACTCATCAAAAAAAACAAATGCGCAAGCTTAAAAAAATACTATTGTGGGGTATATCGCTCTATAGTATTGCGATTGTATTATTATATTTTTTTCAGGAAAAAATTATTTTTCAACCAGAAGTACTTCCTAAGGATCATATTTTTCAATTTAGACACCCATTTGAAGAGTTTTTTCTACAAACCAATGATAACAGCCGCCTTAATGCTATTCGTTTTGTTAATGAAGATCCTAAAGGGGTGATTTTATATTTTCATGGTAATAAAGGAAATTTGAAACGTTGGGGGAAAATAGCAATGTTCTTTGCTCAAAAAAAATATGATATCATCATTTTGGATTATCGAGGGTATGGTAAAAGTACAGGGAAAATAAGTGAACAAAAATTATATGAGGATGCCCAATTGTTTTATAATTATGTTTTAGAACGTTACCCCGAGGATCAAATAATGATTTATGGAAGATCCATTGGTACCGGAATTGCAATAAAAATGGCTTCAGACAATCAACCTAGCCATTTGATATTAGAAACTCCATATTACAATATGAAAGATGTAGCAGAAAGTTGGTTACCCTATTTTCCAACAAACCTGGTATTACGATATGAAATTCCGTCTAATGAATTTATACAAAATGTAGTTTGTAATATCACTATTTATCATGGAACCAATGATAAGGTAGTTCCTTATGCGTCTGGCAAAAAATTGTTTAATAATATTCCAGTCTCAAATAAAAGAATGATCACGATACCCAATGGGGCTCATAATAACTTAATGCAATTTGATGAGTATCTTACTACGATTGATGAAGTTTTAAAAAATGATTGATCATATCAAAAAGAGAAGCGCCATATCTTTATATATAAGAATGACGCTTCTATACATTTATACTTTTAGAAACCTGATATAGGAAACGATATGTTTAGAACAACGGTTTAATATTCCATAAGAGCATCTCTATACTCTTTTAGATCTGATATATTCGTTCTGTTTTTAAGGCTTTTTGTAAGTGATACCAAATATTTAAGACTCTCTACGGGATCTTTGGCTCCTTCATTATTTGAAACTTCAGAATCCTCCTCTATAGGTTCATCATCCGGAATTGGTATTAGAAAAGAATTATTCTCTTCTATATGTTCATAAGTAAACCTAAGAACTTTTACTACTAATGGTATTTGCTCTTCTAAAGCATAAGTCCTTAATTCTTTAAGGTCTTCAATTAGTGCATCTGTGTTGATCCCTGTTTTATCTAGGTCTACCAGAATTTTATCGATTAATTTGATTGCTTTTTTATTTTCCAAATGGGTAATATTATAAAGGTGATTAACTACTTATGACTGCAAATTTAAATTTTTCTTCAATTATTAGAAATCAATTACAAGTATTTATTTACATATATAATTGTTTTTTTTATTTAATATAATTTAATACACATCGTTTTTTAATGTTAAATATCTGTTTTTCAATAAGTTGAATTGATTATCTTCAATCTATACTACTATTCCGGCTAAAGTTTGAGGTAAAACCGTAACCGTATATGCACCAAACCTCTTTATCTTTGACATGTATTCCAATTACAATTTTTCCCTTACTTTTTTTGTTTTCCCCAACACTTACCTCCTTTTCCTAAGGAGGTAAGTTCTTCATGGGGTATTATGAACTTCAAAAAATAGTGACTTAATCTGATATGGAGCTGTTTTTACTGTAAGTTTCGGTAATGATGCAGTGATCTGAGAAGGTATAGCTTTGAGATATTTCATTTTGAGTATTAGAAACAGAATTGGTGTTATTTAGATTGATTTTTGATCGAAAACTATACTGAAAATGGGGGAAATTTCATCAGAAGCAGCCTTATGATTCTGAATTTATTGAAGCGTTGGTACAATTTTTCTCCATTTTATTATGAAGAACTACCAAATTTGATGACTTTTAAAGTAAACTTTTACATCGAGAGCGGGTTACAAAGAACTTTTATTATCTCAAGTTTACTTTTTTATTGCTAATAAAGCAATTTCATATTCAGAATCGATTGCTACCGAATCATTAGAGATGATAACTTCTTTTCCTGAGTATTTGTCGATTAAAACAGCTCCTTCTGGGAAAACCGAGTTAATTCTAATAATTTTTTCTCCCATAGGAAGACCTAATGCTATTACAACCTTGTCTGATATTCCGTTTTTAAAATACTTTCTTGAAAAGACATAAGGTTTTTTGGATATCATTTTGTGCTTACCAGCTCCAACAGCTGGGTGATTTTTTCTAAAGACTCCTAATTTTTGCCAATGTCTTAATAATGTTTTGGTGTTCTTATTGTTGATTGCATCCCAATTCATATTAGATCTAAGAGTAGCATCTCCTTTAGTTTCTTTGATGATTAGAGATCTTGCTGTCTCATCGCCATAATATATTTGTGATATCCCCGGAGTTAATAACAGTTTGGTAGCAGATTCATAGGTTTTATTTCTTTTATTATCATATGGTTCTGCGTCATCATGAGAACTTATATAATTGGTTACCCCTTTACCAATTAGATTGGTATATAAAGCTTTACTATATTTGCTAAATAATTTTTCGTAATCAAGTTGATAAGCATCATATTTGAATTGAAAATTAATCATATTATCAAAGCCGTGAGCAAAATAATCTACTTTACGGTCTCCAAAATTATAATATCGTTTACCATCGATTCCATAGCCATATAATTCGCCCAGCATAAAAAAATCATTAGCATCCAGTACTTTGTCTGGGTTTTTTGATTTCCATTCTAAGAATGCTAGTTTAGCTTGTTCGGCTAGTACACTCCAGGCATCTTCTTTAATATGTTTTACCGTATCTACTCGATATCCATCTATTCCTAATTCTCTAACATAATCAGTTAACCATTTGATAATATAATTCCTGGGAGATCTTTTTAATCTTGTTTTAGTAAAGAAAACATCTATTTCTGCGAGTTCTATTTCTAATCGACCTTCTTCTTTCCATTTGTTTATTAATGTTTCAGGTAATTCTACATTTTCATTATTCTCTGTTTTAATATCTGGAAGATTCTTCACCAGAGTACAATTTATAGTGCTTTCATAATCTTTATATGTGCATGGTGGAGAAGTTCTTACCCAACTATCTGGCCAGACAGGATCTTGCTCAGTAACAGGACCTGTATGGTTCATTACAACATCCATTAGAATTCGGATATCATTTTTATGAGCTGTTTCTACTAATTGTTTTAATTCTTTGTAAGTGCCAAAGTTAGGATCAATTTTTGTCCAATCTTTTGTCCAGTACCCATGAAACGCATATGTATTCCCTGTACCTTCATCTACGCTTCCATGTATCTGTTCTACTACCGGGCTAAACCATATGACATTAACTCCAAGATCTTTAAAATATCCATCTTCAATTTTTTGAATGATCCCTTTTATATCACCACCCTCAAAACCTCTTAATTTACCAGTTTCTTCGATTCGTTTTAAAGCCTTATCGTTTGTTGTATCTCCATTATTAAACCTGTCGGTTAATAAAAAATATATATTTGACCCTTCCCAAATGAAAGGTAGTTTTCCTGATTCTGTTACTTTTTTAGTATCGGGTTTAGTGATTTTCGATTTATCAATACCATCTTTCTTTGGTTCACCCTTACATCCGATCATTAGGCATAAGATCAAAAAAGTAATGGTTTTTATAGAATTGGTCATAGTATCTAGGGATTTAAAAATGCTAAGCTATAAAAAGTCTTACAAAATTAGAATAAGATGAGTTACTAAACTCATAAAAATTAAGCTTAGTATGAATTTTTTGTATATTCTTAATATTATGCATCAATAGTAAAGAATTGATGCAATTAATTTTTATTTTTTTATAAAAATAATGTTCCTTTGAAGTCAAAATTATAAAAATGACCAAATTTAAAGCGTGGATCTCTGCAGCTAGATTAAGAACTTTACCACTATCAGTTTCAGGAATAATCGTTGGATCTGTTTTGGGTCATACATGGATTTTAGAAGCATCTCCTTATGAATCGGGAGGCTTTTTTTGTTGTTTTGGTTGTCCCAAGTTTTATTTTTCAGAAATCTTTTGGTTGGCTATTGCAACTACATTAGGATTGCAAATTCTATCTAATTTTGCTAATGATTATGGCGATGGTGTAAAAGGAACTGATAATGAGGATAGAGTAGGGCCACAAAGAGCATTGCAGAGTGGAGCCATTTCTAAAAATGAAATGTATAGAGGGATAGTACTTACAGCATTAATTACACTAGGAGTTGCTGTTGCGTTAATTTATGTTTCTTTTGGGAAAGAAAATTTTTTCTATTCTGTATTCTTTTTCATATTGGGACTTGCTGCTATAGTAGCCGCTATCAAATATACAATGGGTAGCTCTGCATATGGATATAGAGGGTTGGGAGATCTTTTTGTATTTATCTTTTTTGGGTTAGTTAGTGTTGTTGGATGCTATTTTTTGTTTGCAAAAAAACTTAATATGCTTGTTTTTCTACCCGCCATCACTATCGGATTATTAAGTGCCACAGTATTAAACCTTAATAATATGAGAGATTATAAGAGTGATAAAAAAGCAGGTAAAAACACATTGGTTGTAAAACTAGGAATTAATCGGGCAAGAATTTATCATTTTACGTTACTAATTATTGCTATGCTATCCATGTTAGTATATCTATATGTTACATATAAAACTCCCATGAACTTTTTGTGCTTAATAGCTTATATTCCCTTGCTTATTCATATGAAAAAAGTTGCCAATACCAGTAATTCAGAACTGCTGGATCCTGAGTTAAAAAAAATAGCTTTAACAACATTTTTACTGTCTATTTTATTTAGTCTGGGACAGATTTTATAATTTAGTCGAACTCTGTCATTATAGATAATTTATGGTAGCTCCTTGTACATATTCTATTATATCCCGGGATCTATTTATAGTATAATAAGTTTAAATTTTTCACACATGAAAATCACCTTTTACGGTCATAACACTTTATTAATTGAAATTAAAGAAATAAATATCCTTATCGATCCATTTATTTCGGGTAACCCGTTATCTAAAGACAAAATCGATATCAACTCGATTAAAGCGGATTATATTTTGCTTACACATGCTCATCAGGATCATGTTCTTGATGCAGAGGCTATCGCAAAAAATAACAAAGCAACTATTGTTTCTAATTATGAGATTGCTACATACTATCAAAATCTAGGGATTGAGGTACATCCTATGAATCATGGAGGGATATGGGATTTTGACTTTGGAAAAGTAAAGTATGTAAATGCTATCCATACCAGTAGTTTTGCAGATGGAACTTATGGGGGACAACCTGGTGGATTTGTTATTGAAGGAGAACATAAAACCATTTACATTGCAGGAGATACGGCATTAACAATGGACATGAAACTGATTCCTTTAAGAAATACTTTAGATCTTGCAGTTTTACCTATAGGGGATAACTTCACGATGGGAGTAGAGGATGCTATTATAGCAAGTGATTTTGTAGAATGTGATAAAGTATTAGGAGTGCATTATGATACTTTTGGGTATATTGAAATTGATCATGATGAAGCCAAACAAAAGTTTTTTGAAAAAAATAAAGACCTTATGTTACTGGATATTGAAGGAAGTATCACATTATAATGGAGGCCAGATATTATAAACACATCCTTCAGTTTAAAAGACCAAGCGGCACTTCGAGAGGAATTCTAAAAACCAAAGAAACCTGGTTTATTGTCATTTCTGATGGAACAAGAAAAGGGATAGGTGAATGCGGCATCTTAAGAACATTAAGTATAGACGACCGACCGGATTATGAAGATAAGCTAAAATGGACCTGTGAGAATATCCATTTAGGAGTAGACAAGCTTTGGGAGGAGCTTGTAGAATTTCCAAGTATTCAGTTTGGAGTAGAGATAGCTTTTAGATCTTTAGAAAGTGATTCTCCTTTTTTACTGTTCCCTTCAGCATTTAGTCATGGCGATGATCGTATTCCCATTAATGGACTCATTTGGATGGGAGATAAAGAATTTATGAGGCAACAAATCACTTCTAAATTAGATGAAGGGTTTGATTGTATAAAAATGAAAATTGGGGCTATTGATTTTGAAACAGAACTAAATTTGTTGTCCTATATACGATCTCAGTTTTCTTCAGACAGTATTGAATTAAGAGTAGATGCAAATGGAGCTTTTAAACCAGAAGAAGCCTTAGATAAATTAAAACGCCTTTCTGTTTATAATTTACATAGTATAGAACAACCTATACGACAGGGACAGCATATAGAAATGGCAAGATTATGTGAAGAAACTCAATTACCTATAGCGTTAGATGAAGAATTAATAGGTGTTTTTGATGTAACAGAAAAGAAAAAATTACTACAAACTATACAACCACAATATATTATTCTTAAACCAAGTTTGGTAGGAGGTTTTAAAGGAACCAAAGAATGGATTGATATTGCAGAATCTTTTGGGATAGGGTGGTGGATTACCAGCGCACTAGAGAGCAACATAGGGTTAAATGCTATTGCGCAGTATACATATACCTTAAATAGTAAAATGCCACAAGGTCTGGGAACAGGGGGACTGTATACGAATAACTTTGATTCACCATTGGTTGTTAGTCAAGGAACTTTGGGATATTATAATAACAAAAACTGGAACGTAAATTATTTAAATTAAGATTATATGTATATAGCACAAGCACTTAAAATAAAACATGATTGGTGGAGATATTTAGTCGGATTAGTAATCATTTTTATTTTTTGGCAATTTATAGGTATTATCCCTTTATTCATAGGGGCATTTATAAATACTGGTGATTTACAAACGTTGGTGGTTGCTGCAGAATCTAACTTCACCTCATTAGATATGAATTCTAATTTATTTCTAACCTTAGTGATTATAAGTTTTATATCTGGATTATTCGGGTTATTTATAGCTGTTAAATTTCTTCACAAGCAAAAGATTAAAGAATTGACTACAACAAGAAAAAAGATTGATTGGAAACGAATTTGGTTTACATTCTTTCTTGTTTCATCTATAAATGTTGTGTTTTTTTTGATTAGCTATTATACAGAACCAGAAATTTATAAGCTTAATTTTGAAATGATTCCGTTTTTAATCTTGGCTCTAATTTCTTTACTCTTGTTACCGCTACAAACCAGTTTTGAAGAGTATTTGTTTAGAGGATATTTAATGCAGGGTATAGGTGTTTTAGCTAAGAATAAATGGTTACCACTTATCATCACTTCTGTAACCTTTGGATTACTTCATGGTTTAAATCCAGAAGTCGAGAAACTAGGTTATATTATGATGGTTTTTTATATAGGGACTGGTCTTCTATTAGGTATTATGACCCTAATGGATGATGGTATGGAATTGGCCCTTGGTTTTCACGCAGCAAATAATATAATAGCTGCAATGTTGGTTACAACAGACTGGAGTGCTTTTCAGACTAATGCAATATTTTTAGATATATCAGAACCTTCAGCGGGTATTGATATTGTACTTCCGGTTATTATATTATATCCTATTTATCTATTCATATTAGCTAAGAAATATAAATGGACAGGGTGGAAGGATAAACTTTTTGGAAGTATTACACCTAGTACAACTTCAAAAGAACTAACATAAAGATAACACACTCTTTACATATTGGTAACTTATGAATATGTTAGAAAATTGAAATTTGGATATGCAAACGACAAGTACATTTTCTATTCCCGAAATACATCAAAATTTCTCAATCAATAAAAACTCTTTAGATAGAGAAGGGTTGAAATCCTTTGCATATAGTTTTATTAAAGAAGGAGAAGTGTATGAGCAAGAAGCAGGAAGTTTTTTGTTAGATTGGCTGAATGAAAAAGATCATATTGTTGTACAAACTTCGGGTTCTACGGGAAAACCGAAAAAAATAAAAGTGTATAAACAGCACATGATCAATAGCGCAATAGCAACCGGAAAATTTTTTAAATCTGAAGAAGGAACTACCGCACTATTATGTCTTCCTGCTAATTATATTGCAGGGAAAATGATGCTCATAAGAGCCATGGTATTGGGTTGGAAGATAGATCTGGTACCTCCAAAAACGAATCCATTGGACACGGTGTATAAGCAATATGATTTTTGTGCAATGGTACCTTTGCAATTAGATAACTCTATTAATAGGCTTCATTTAGTTAAAAAATTAATAGTTGGAGGTGGTCCCGTTTCAGAAAATTTAAAAGAATTGGTCCAGGGTTTTAAAACTAAAATATTTGAAACTTATGGTATGACAGAAACAGTTTCTCATATTGCTGCAAGAAGAATAAATCCCAAGAAAAAAGATACTCGCTATTTTAAAGCTTTACCTAATATCACATTAAGTATTGATAATAGAAATTGTTTAGTTATTAAGGCTCCACAGTTAAATGAAGAAACGATTATTACCAATGATGTAGTAGAATTGAAAACATATAAAAAGTTTTTATGGAAAGGGCGTCATGACAATGTAATTAATAGCGGAGGAGTGAAGCTATACCCCGAAGAGATAGAAACAAAGTTACAGCTATTGATTGGACATCGTTTTTTTATTACCAGTATCCCTGATGATACACTTGGTGATAAAGTGATCTTACTAATAGAGCGTGAATATGATAAGATTGCATATCTAACACTGCAAGAAGGGATACAGAATCTAAATACCTTAAACAAATACGAAATTCCCAAAGAGATTTGTTTTCTTCCTCAATTTGTAGGAACAGAAAATGGAAAAATACAACGAAAACAGACAGTAGAGTTGGCTATACAATCTAAATCATAAGTCCTTTTATATTTTCTAGAAGTATAAAAAAACCAATATTTCCTTTTTACTCAATAAAAAGACTACTTCACTCATTCTTGATTGTCATCAATTATTAGAATACATAGTTTTAGTTTATAATTAAAAATTATCAACTATGAGACTATTACAATACATTTTGTTTGTTTTCCTTACCGCAGGAATTTCAAATGCGCAAGAAATAAAAGTTACAGGAAAAGTAACAGATAGCCAAAATCTACCTTTACCAGGAGTAAGTATTGTTATAAAAGGAAGTGCTAATGGTACACAAACAGACCTTGATGGTAATTATACCCTTTTAGCGACTATAGGAGACACTTTGATGTTTTCATATGTAGGATTTGAAACTACTGAAGAAAAGGTAACAGCTACCTCTACTATTGTTGATATTAAATTGATTCCAGCTTCATCACAGCTAGAAGAGATTGTAGTTGCAGCATATGGATCGAGTAAAGCTAGTAAATCAACGAGTTATGCTGTATCTAGTAATAGACCAAGAAGGAGAGGGAGAAAACATAGGCAGAGACGTATGAATAAGCCGTCTAGAGTACAAGTTTTTAGCACAGGTAATGCATTAAAAGTAAGAGGAACTAATTCGATTTCAGGTACAAAACAACCACTTTATGTAGTAGATGGTGTTCCGGTTGATAGCAAAGACATCGCTGTGATAAAAGCAATAGACCCTGCAAAAATCTCAAAAGTAGAAGTGCTTAAAAATAAAAACGAAACCTCTATTTATGGCTCTAAGGCTCAACATGGATGCATTTTAATTACGACGCATTCTGGTAATTATAAAGTACAAAATGATGAATCATATAGAGAAATTGTTGAGAATGATTTTAAAAGAGTTAAGATGGCGCCTCTTTCTACCTTCTCTATTGATGTAGACAAAGCATCCTATAGTAATATTCGAAGAATGATTAATACCGGAGTTAAAGTTCCTGCTGATGCTGTTAAAATTGAAGAAATGATCAATTATTTTAATTATCAATATGAACAACCGAAAAATAAGCACCCTTTTGCAATTCATACCGAATATGCCTCAACTCCTTGGAATGCTAAGACGCAATTAGTTAAGATTGGATTAAAAGGAAAAGAAATTCCTCAGCATGAAATTCCTGCGTCGAATCTTGTGTTCTTGATTGATGTATCGGGATCAATGAGTAACAGTAACAAGTTGCCACTACTTAAGAAGGCTTTTAAACTTTTGGTTAATCAATTACGAGAAAAAGACAAAGTTTCTATTGTAGTATATGCCGGTGCAGCAGGAATGGTGCTAAAACCAACATCTGGCGCTAATAAGCATGAAATTAATCAAGCATTGCAAAACCTGGAAGCAGGAGGATCAACGGCAGGAGGAGAAGGAATAAGGTTGGCGTATAAAATAGCTAAAGAGAACTTTATAAAAAATGGAAATAATAGAGTTATCCTGGCAACTGATGGTGATTTTAATGTTGGAATTAGTAGTGATAAAGACATGAAAAAATTGATCGAAGAAAAACGTAAATCTGATGTGTTTCTAACATGTTTGGGATTTGGGATGGGAAATTATAAAGATAGTAAGTTAGAAACTTTGGCAGATACAGGTAATGGTAATCATGCATATATTGATACCATGCAAGAAGCACAAAGAGTATTGGGAAAAGAATTCGGAGGTACGTTATATACAATAGCCAAAGATGTAAAAATTCAGGTTGAATTTAATCCAGGTAAAGTGCAAGCATATCGACTCATAGGATATGAAAACAGACTTTTGGCAGACGAAGATTTTATAGATGATACCAAAGATGCAGGAGAACTAGGAAGCGGTCATACAGTGACTGCCTTGTATGAGGTAATCCCTGTAGGAGTAAAAAGTAAGTATGTAAAAGAGATTGCTGATCTAAAATACACCAGTTCGGCGACTAATAAAGAGTATGGAGATGAATTATTAACCGTTAAGTTTAGATATAAAAAACCACAAGAGAAAAAGAGTATTGAAATGATTCATGTTTTACATACAGATACCAAAACTTCTACATCAAAAGATTTTAATTTTGCAGCTTCAGTAGCTTGGTTTGGAATGAAAATGAGAGGTTCAAAATATATTGACAACCAAAATGTTAAAGATATAATTGCTTTAGCTGAAACGAATAAAGAAAAAGATAATCAGGGATATAAAGCAGAGTTTATTAGGCTTATGAATAGTTATCAGGGACTGTAAAATAGTCAAAAGGTATTGTTAAAGTTATAAAGAGACACCTGCATTGTTTTGTGGGTGTCTTTTTTTTGTAATATTTTTATTTCAATTATACATTTAATTGCCTCACACTACTCATACAATGAAAAACCTCGTTATTATAATTTTACTTTTTCTAAGTACAACAATTCAATCTCAAATCCTTAAAGAAAGAGAAAGAGCCGCAGCTATTGATATGGTTCTAAAAGATCGGTTCGATAATCTTTTACCTCAACTAATGGATCGTACAGAGTTTGATATGTGGATTTTGATTTCAAGAGAATACAATGAGGATCCAGTGCTTAAAACAATGCTACCTTCAACCTGGTTAAACGCCAGAAGAAGAACCATTTTGGTTTTTTATAGAGATAAAACCCAGAATACAATAGAAAAAATGGCAGTAGCCCGTTATAATGTGGGAAAAAATATTGATTCTGCGTGGGATAAAGATAAACAACCAGATCAATGGAAAGCACTAGTGGATATTATTTCAAAAAGAGATCCTAAAAAAATTGGGATTAATTATTCTAAGGATTTTGGAATTCTGGATGGTGTTGTGAAGACAGATTATGATGAGTTTATGAATGTGCTACCAGAAGAATATAAATCAAGAGTTTCTTCGGCCGAGAAATTATCAATAGCATGGGTAGAAACACGTACCAAACAGGAAATAGAAATATATAAAGAGTTGGTAAAGATTACTCATGCTATTATAGAAGAAGCATTTAGCACATCTGTTATACAGCCAGGAACCACTACTACAGACGATGTTGTATGGTGGTTAAGACAAAAAGTAACCGATATGGGATTAAAAACCTGGTTTCACCCTACCGTAGATATTCAACGCTCTGGAGAAGTACTACAAAATCATATTGTTTCCTTTTCTAATCGACCAAAAGATAAAGTAATTCGACCAGGAGATTTGATTCATTGTGATTTTGGAATTACCTATTTGCGTTTAAATACGGATTGCCAGCAGCATGCTTATATTCTAAAAAATGAAGAAACATCACCTCCTGAGTTTTTAACAAAAGCTTTTGCTGATGGAAATAAAGTACAGGATATTTTTACTTCCAATTTTGAGACCGGTAAAACCGGAAATGAGATCCTATTGAAATCTCTTGAACAAGGGAAAGCAGAAGGACTTAATCCTTCAATATATACACATCCATTGGGATTATATGGTCACTCTGCAGGTCCAACAATAGGAATGTGGGATGCACAAGGTGGAGTCCCAGGAACAGGAGATTATCCCTTGTATGAAAATACAGTGTATGCTATTGAATTAAATACTACAGTAACACTTCCAGAATGGAAAAAAGATATCCGAATTATGCTCGAAGAAGCTGGTTTTTGGGGAGCTTCGGGTTTTAAATATGTAAATAAGAGACAAACAGAATTGATTACTATACCTAAGAGAAATTAATAGTTAAAAGGTTTTATAATCATTTACCTACCAAGATTTTCATCATTTGTTCTGCGGTAACAGTGCCGATCATTTTTATTTTATCTCTAGGGGTATCATCGCCTATTTCATAAGTTACTCCTGTAGCATTATGTCCATATAGAAACCATCCTTTAGAAACTGGTTTTTTACTATTTCCCGGCTTCTCATTTACTGTATAGTCAGAGATATTACTTTCTAATGCGGTAAACCAATCTTCTATAAAATAGGGGAGCGTAGTGCCTTTTCGTATTTGATTTGTGTAAAATATATCATACCATGTAGAATGAAAATCTAAGCCCAAAATTAGTTTAGAATTATATCTTTTTAATGTTTCAGTAATAAATTGTACAGTTTGCCTAATCTCAGGCTGTCGGTATGAAGACCAATCTCGATTAGTATCAACACCACCGGCATTATGTCTCCAATGCCCCAGATCTACGCCATCAGGGTTCATAATTGGAAACGCCAATACTCGGTATCTGTTTAAAAATTTATTTGAAAGCTCAGAGTTATTTAATATCGTTTGTACAAAGTGCTGAAAAGCAAAATAACCTGTAACTTCTGGTGGATGCTGACGGGTTAATAAAACAATAAGATCTCTGTTTTCTGGTTTACCTTTATAAATATCCAAAACAGGTAAGTTTCGACCTAATTTTGAAGTTCCAAAAATGCTGAGATTTGCATAACTTTCCTTTTGCTTGATTAGTTCTGTATACCAGTTTTTAACATCATCAGATGATTGTATCTCTTGCGCAGCTATTAATAGAGGAGTTTTATCTAATTTTATTTTAATTGTAGTACTTTCTCCTGTTTTATATACATCGGTCGAGTCGATACTTCTCCATTGATCATTTATTTTTAACTGAGGAAAATACCTGTGTTTATGTCCTTCTGTATATTGAAATTGAAAATAAAAAGGTTTAGGTGTATCTGTCCATGCTTTAAAAGCATAATAAGCGCTTTCATTAATAGGAGTATTCTCTGGGCTTATAATTACGGCAGCGGTACTATCGTTTATTTGTCTAAATCCATTAAGACGAGCCCCGTTAAATTCATTACTGGCATATACGTTAATATCCTTTAATGTATAAGTTTGCTTAACCTGGTAATTGATTTTTTTTGAAGTAGTGTCTACAGGAGTTTCAAAAGTTACCTTTTTGGTAGTCTGACAACTCAACAGTAATATAAAACAGAAAGCCAAAACTATATACACTATTTTGTATTTTGTTATTTTCATAATTAAAGATTTGAAAAGATGAAAAAACTAATTTAGTGTACTCCTATTTTTGTTTTTAAACTCTTTTAGGATATACTAACGAATGATGAATGTAACCAAAAATGTTCAGGAATGCTAATTATAGTATGTAAGCCAGAAAGAATGATACGAAAAAGAAAAAACATCCTTAATAGCCATATTTATGTATGGGATTAATAAAAGGATGTTTTATTTGATTTTGAAGCTTTAAGACTTCGCTGTTCTTGGATATATTGTTTTATACCTGGATTACTCCTAAATTAAATTTTTTATCGATAGGAGCATGGTCTGCAGCTTCTATACCCATAGAAATCCATTTTCTGGTATCTAACGGATCTATAATAGCATCTGTCCAGATTCGAGCTGCGGCATAATATGGAGAAGTCTGTTTATCATATCTGGCTTTGATTTTATTGAACATTGCTTTTTCTTCTTCTTCAGATATTTTCTCGCCTTTCTTTTTTAAAGAAGCAGTTTCAATCTGCAATAATACTTTTGCTGCCTGCGCACCTCCCATTACTGCTAATTCGGCACTTGGCCATGCCGCAATTAACCTTGGATCATATGCCTTGCCACACATCGCATAATTACCTGCACCATAAGAATTACCAACTACTATAGTGAATTTAGGCACTACACTATTACTCACAGCATTTACCATTTTTGCACCATCCTTAATAATACCTCCATGCTCACTTTTGCTACCAACCATAAACCCAGTTACATCCTGTAGAAATACCAATGGTATTTTCTTTTGATTACAATTGGCAATAAATCGTGTTGCTTTGTCTGCCGAATCAGAATAAATAACACCTCCAAACTGCATTTCTCCTTTCTTGGTCTTTACAATTTTGCGCTGATTTGCTACAATACCTACTGCCCAGCCATCAATTCGAGCATATCCAGTAAGAATAGTTTGTCCATATCCGGCTTTATATTCTTCAAAATCAGAATCATCAACCAATCGATTGATGATCTCAATCATGTCATACTGTTCATTTCTGGCTTTTGGTAAGATACCATAGATATCATCCTGATTTTCTTTTGGAGAAACAGGTTTGCTACGATTAAAACCAGCTTTTTCAAAATCCCCAATTTTTGACATTATATTTTTAATAGTATTTAGGGCATCTGCATCATCTTTAGATTTATAATCGGTTACTCCAGAGATTTCGCAATGAGTGGTAGCACCACCTAGAGTTTCATTATCAATACTTTCTCCTATAGCAGCCTTTACCAAATAACTTCCAGCAAGGAATATACTACCTGTTTTGTCTACAATCAAGGCTTCGTCACTCATGATAGGTAGATATGCACCTCCAGCAACACAACTTCCCATAACAGCAGAAATTTGGACAATGCCCATACTGCTCATTACTGCATTATTACGAAATATTCTCCCAAAATGCTCTTTGTCGGGAAAGATCTCATCCTGCATTGGTAAATATACTCCTGCGCTATCTACAAGATAGATGATTGGTAATTTGTTTTCAATAGATAACTCTTGAGCTCTTAAGTTTTTCTTCCCTGTAATAGGAAACCAGGCACCAGCTTTTACTGTTGCATCATTTGCGACAACAATACATTGTTTTCCACTTACATACCCAATCTTAACAACTACGCCACCACTAGGGCATCCTCCATGCTCATGATACATATCTTCTCCTGCAAAAGCACCAATTTCTATAGATTTAGAGTCTGTATCCAATAAATAATCGATTCTTTCTCTTGCAGTCATTTTACCTTTAGAATGAAGCTTTTCTATACGTTTTTCGCCTCCCCCCAATTTTACTTTGGCCAGTCGCTGTCGTAAGTCTGATACTAAAAGTTTATTGTGATCTTCGTTTTTGTTGAAGTTTATATCCATTGTGTGTATTGTGTGTATTGTTTGCACGAAAATACAAAAAACGTAGGTTTTATGAATGATAGGGAGTCAATTTAAACGATGCTTCTATTTTGTTTTGAGAATGTTATTTTTGAGTTATTTAATGTGTTGTTTTTTAGTGATTTAATATTTTTTTGATAAGATAAGAACGCTAAAAACTATTATTGAAGTTGTATTATTTTGTGATTTGATTTGATATTGATTACATAATTCGATGACAATGTTTGTTTAGGCCTGAAGTATCATCTTTGGTTAATTATATTCAAATTATTTATTTGATAATAACATTTTAAAGTAGATAATTTACTCTTAAAAATCTGTTTTTACTAAAAGTAATTTCTTAATTTACTGTAAGATAATAGGTAAACTATTTTTTTGTCTTAACAACTCTATAAAAACCTATGTTTTGACGATAAAATACCGATATTTGCATTTGCTTATATGTAAAAACATAAGTAATTGTACTAAACTAAAAATATAATTTATGGGAATGAATAAAAATACAGTGTTGGCTTGGGCAACTTTTATAATGATATTAGTTGGGTTGGCACTTATTGCACTAGGAGCTTTTAGATATAGAGATGTATCAGGATATGGTTTTGCAGCTGTTGGTGTTGGTTTTTTTGCAATTGCCTGGGTTTTTAATGCATTAAAAGGGAGAGTTTAACTCTTATAACTATACAATCAAAAATAACAATTAAGGGCTTATGTCAGACGATAAAAAAGTAATTTTTTCGATGTCCGGAGTGAGTAAAACGTACAAAAGTGCAAATACTCCGGTTCTCAAAAACATATATCTCAGCTTTTTTTATGGAGCTAAAATAGGTATCCTGGGACTTAATGGTTCTGGAAAATCTACTTTACTTAAGATTATAGCAGGAATAGATAAAAACTATCAGGGTGATGTTGTATTTGCTCCTGGATATACAGTTGGTTTGTTAGAACAAGAACCAAAACTGGATCCTGAAAAAACTGTACTAGAAGTAGTAAAAGAAGGTGTGGCAGATACTGTCGCTATTCTAGATGAGTATAATAAGATCAATGATATGTTTGGTTTACCAGAGGTCTATGAGAATCCCGATAAAATGCAGGAGCTTATGGATAAACAAGCTAACCTGCAGGATCAGATTGATGCCAGTAATGCATGGGAGCTGGATACCAAGCTGGAAATAGCTATGGATGCACTTCGTACTCCAGAATCTGATAAGAAAATTGGAGTACTGTCCGGTGGTGAACGTAGAAGGGTGGCTCTTTGTCGTCTTTTATTACAAGAACCAGATGTTTTATTATTAGATGAACCTACTAACCACTTAGATGCAGAATCAGTACATTGGTTAGAACATCACTTACAACAATATAAAGGTACTGTAATTGCCGTAACTCACGATAGATACTTTTTGGATAATGCTGCAGGATGGATATTAGAACTTGATAGAGGAGAAGGTATTCCTTGGAAAGGAAATTATTCTTCATGGTTAGATCAAAAATCGAAACGACTTGCACAAGAACAAAAACAAGCTTCTAAACGTCAAAAAACCTTAGAGCGAGAGTTAGAATGGGTTCGTATGGCTCCTAAAGGTCGTCAGGCAAAACAAAAAGCACGTTTAAGTAACTATGATAAACTGCTTAGTCAGGATCAAAAACAAGTGGACGAAAAGCTTGAAATTTATATCCCTAACGGTCCTAGATTAGGAACTAATGTAATCGAAGCTACAGGAGTAAGTAAGGCTTTTGATGATAAGTTGTTGTATGAAGATTTAAATTTTAATCTTCCTCAGGCAGGTATTGTTGGTATTATTGGTCCAAACGGAGCTGGTAAAACTACTATATTTAAAATGATAATGGGAGAGGAGCAACCAGATAAAGGTAGCTTTGCTGTCGGGGATACTGCTAAGATCGCTTATGTAGATCAAAGTCATAGTAATATCGATCCTGACAAAACTATTTGGCAAAATTTCAGTGATGAACAGGAATTGGTCACGATGGGAGGAAGGCAAGTAAATTCCAGAGCGTATTTGAGTCGTTTTAATTTTAGCGGAAGCGAACAAAACAAAATGGTATCTGCTCTTTCTGGAGGTGAACGTAACCGATTACACTTGGCAATGACCTTAAAAGAAGAGGGTAATGTATTACTTTTAGATGAGCCAACTAATGATCTTGATGTCAATACGTTACGAGCGCTGGAAGAAGGATTAGAAAACTTTGCCGGATGTGCTGTAGTAATTTCTCACGACCGTTGGTTTTTGGATAGGGTTTGTACTCATATTTTGGCTTTTGAAGGAGATTCGCAAGTATATTTCTTCGAAGGAAGTTTCTCTGATTATGAAGAGAATAAAAAGAAACGTTTAGGTGGTGATTTAATGCCAAAACGTATTAAGTATAAAAAATTGGTAAGATAAAATGCCTTTAAAAAAGATTAAAGTAATTGCTTTTGATGCAGATGATACGCTCTGGGTAAATGAAACTTTTTTTAGAAAAGCAGAGGATGAGCTTTGTACTTTACTAGAGGAGTATTTATCCAAAGAAGAGGCGAATAAATTACTTTTTGATGTCGAAATGCAAAACCTGCCATTGTATGGCTATGGGATCAAACCTTTTACGCTTTCGTTAATAGAAGCTGCTATCAAAATCTCTAATGGAAATATGACGATAGATTTGGTGCAAAAACTGATAGAAAAAGGAAAAGAAATGCTTCAGGAGCCCATAGAATTGATTGATGGAATTGATCAGACATTGCATCAATTATCTAAGAAATACCGTCTTGTAATGGCAACTAAAGGCGATTTGTTAGATCAGGAGCGAAAACTCATTAAATCTGGACTGGAAAATTATTTCCATCATATTGAAATTGTTTCAGATAAAACAGAAAAACAATATAAAAAACTGGTAAAGCATTTGGATATCACTGAAGATGAATTTTTAATGGTAGGTAACTCCTTAAAATCTGATGTCCTGCCAGTTTTGAATATTGGAGCGCATGCATTTCATATTCCGTTTCATACTACCTGGGTACATGAAATGGTTAATGATAAGATAGATCACCCAAATTTTAGAAGTTTTGCAAAGGCTAGCGAGCTATTGCAAATATTATAAAAATGAAAACAAAATTAGATCTTACTGCCTGGAACAGAAAAGAACATTTTGACTTTTTTGGTAGTTTTGACGAACCATTTTTTGGGATAACAACAACTGTAGATTTTACAATTGGGTACCAAAAGATAGAAGATTTGGGATATCCTTATTTTTTGTTTTATCTCTACAAGTCCCTTCATGCAGCTAATGCTATTGAAGCATTTAGATATCGTATAGAGGATAATCAAGTGTTTGTATATGATAAAATTCATGCATCCCCGACGATAGGTAGAGAAGATCATACATTTGGATTTTCATTTATGGAGTATGATACTGATTTTGAAACATTTTGTAATAAAGCGCAGCAAGAAATTGAGGCTGTTAAAAAAAGTACGGGATTACGATATACAGATAATGCCAAACGTATAGATACTATTCATTATTCGTCTATTCCCTGGTATAATTTTACCGGGCTTACACATGCCAGACATTTTCAGTTTAAGGATAGTATTCCTAAAATTTCTTTTGGAAGATATACCAAAGAAAAGGGTAGATTAAGTTTACCTATTGCTATTAATGTACATCATGGACTTATGGACGGATATCATATTGGCCTTTATCTTGAAGAATTTCAACGGTTATTAAATGAGTAATGTATTTCTATATCATGAAAAATGATTCTTTTTGATATCATTGTTATAGAAAAACAAAAGCCTTATAGCAGGATATAAGGCTTTTGTTTTTATTGTTTTAGATACTGTATGTAGGCTTTTCCTTTTCGATTGAATCAGAAATACAATCCCATAATTTAATTCTTTGGATTAAAGATCTTTTGGCTACTTGTAAGACATCTTCCCATTTTTTTGAATCATTTCCACATAATTCAGAAATCATTTCTAATGAAAGGGGGCCATGCTCATCTCCATCAAGTTCTATATGTCTTTCTAAGTAATACGTTAGTTTGTTATATAGTTTGTTTTCTGAATCGGATTTTTTTAATATTTCAATAAACATATCAGGAATTACATCCTCTCGACCAAAAGTGAATGCAGAAGCAATACGATGCGATTCTCCGGTTTCTATAATTTCGAAAGAGAACTTAACAAAATCTATTACATGCTGATCAATATGTAACTGACTTAATGCATCATTAATATCATTTCCGGATTCAATTAAATCAATTAATAAATCAATTTTGGATGTATTAGCTTTAACCTGTTTCATGGCATCTAAATACATTTCAAAATGACTTTTTGGTTCTCCTAACTCGTTAATGTCACTTTCTTCTGCATGCACTATTTCATTTATAAATCGTGATAATACAGGGTTTTTTCTTGGAGTCCATGGGGTAGCTATATTGGTTAATTTTACCTGTATTGCTTTTAATAAAGACATGAAATCCCAAACCGCAAAAACATGGTTTTCCATAAATATCTTTATGTCATTAATATGATCTAAATTTTTATAGAGCTTATGATTTTGTAATTGTACTCTTAAATCAAAAAGTTCATTTTCTATATGCTGTAATCTATTCATAATGTATACATCATTTTACCTATTTTGCTAGTATATGTTAGTTATTATAATCAAAGAAAAATTTTAAGAACACCGATCAAGTAATAGCAAACTACGGTAGAAGGTGGGTTTTTATATTGGATTTATTGATAATTCTAAAACACAGTTGTTTTTTTAGCTGGCGCAAAAATAATATAAAAACAGAATACCACCGCATAAGACGGTGGTACTTGCAATGATAAATCATTTCATTATAAGTATGATGTTATAATTTTATATCTTATGTGGGACACATTTCCAATTCCATATCTGCTATAAAGTTATCAATTTGCTCATATGACACATTAGGCATACATATAATATGAGATTGCTCTTTTTCTGTGGCCAATTGCCACTTGTTTATAATTTCTGAGTTGGGAGCAGGGAAAATTATGGTAATGGCATTGGGATTTCTCCAAGCTTCAATTCCAAGTTTTTTCAGCTTATTTTCTGTATAAGAAGCAACGGCTAAACTATGTTCTGTGCGTTTTTTGAATCCTTCGATTCCTAATTTTTTTATAGCATACCATAAAAATAGAGGAGTATGGCCATTTCTTGATCCGGTTATAGTAGCATCAGAACTACCTATATATGCAATTCTTCTCGCAATTCGATCTCTATTATCTTTTTTTACAATAACGACCCCCGATGGCATGGGAGATCCAATAAATTTATGTCCGCTAATTGAGATGCTATCGATACCATCTTCAAAATCAAATTGAGGTCTCGGAGTAACAAACGGAGCAAAACCTCCCGCTAGGGCTGCATCTGCATGAATGTAATGCTTCTCTATAGCCATATCTTCCAAAATCCCTTTAATTTTTTTGGTATTGTCTTTAGCTTCTGTCATTGTAGTACCAATATTTGCAACTACTATTGCTGGTCTATGTCTGTTGTAGCCAATAGCTTCTTTTAAATCGTTATAATCCATCTCACCGTTTGGGAGTGACTTTACAATTACATAATTGATATTTAGTAGGGTTACATTTTTTTGGATGCTATAATGTGTAGCTTCAGAAAAATAGACCATTCCTTTTGGATATAGCTCTCTTGCTAAATAGAGACCGTATAAGTTTCCTTCAGAGCCACCGTTGGTTACATATCCCCAGATATCATTTTCTTGAGCTCTAAATAATCCAGCAAAGAAATTTACAACTTCACGTTCCATAGCTCTTGAATCTACGCGATATGTTGATTCACTAAACGGATCTCCTAAATTGTTTAATGGAAATTGAAGAAATGGCATTAATTCTGAATAATCAAAATCTTTTGAAACGGGGTATCCCAAAAAATTCTGAGTTGTATTTTTGATGTTAGAATATAATTCTTCAAGCTGTTGTTGTTCTGTGGTGTGTAATTTCATGATAAGCATAATAATTTGCTCAAAATTACATATGAACAATTAATATTCTAAATAATGTATATAAATTAGAATATTAATCTATAGTATTTAATCTTAAAAAAAATAATTCTATCATAATCTTGTTTACGTGTGCTTTTTAGAATATCATTCTTGTAGATGTTTTGCTTTTACTTGGGATAAAGAAGAGATAAGATTGTGTTATAGGAAAAATCAGAATATTTGGTTCAAAATAACTAAAAATAGTGATGGCAGAGTACGCTTTATATGATTATAAAGTATGTAGTTCTCTAACTTCTCCGGCTTTCATTTCGTCTAAATAAGTACCTCCAACTCGTATTCTTACCAGCCGCAATGTGGGAAAGCCAACAGCCGATGTCATTTTTCGTACTTGACGAAATTTTCCTTCTTTTAGTGTAATAGAGACCCAGCTAGTAGGGCCATGCCGATCATCACGTATTTTTTTAGACCTTTCTGGAAATTTAGGAATAGCATTTAGTTTTGAAGCTTTACAAGGTGTAGTGGTGTATTTTTTTCCTTCAAAACCAATTTCTACTCCTTTTTTTAACAATTCAATAGCATCCATAGAGATATCACCATTTACCTGGGCATAGTATTCTTTTTCTACGTTTCCACTACTACAAATATGATTACTCATTTTTCCGTCTGTGGTAAGTAATAATAATCCTTCTGATTTTTCATCCAGTCGTCCTATAGCCATTGTTCCTTCAGGAAAATCATATAACTCTCCTAATAGTTTTTTTGAATTTTGTTTTTGCCCATTATTAATAAACTGACTTAAATAGCCATATGGTTTATAAATAGCAAAATGTTTATGATGTTGTTTATCAGTACAGTTTTCCATTCAAAAAATTATAGAAATTAATGTTTTAGAAGTAAAAAAAATGAGCTTTCGAATTTACGAATTTAGTTTTATCAAAGCTTAAATTATATATATAACCATGAATCAGGTAAATACTTTTCTGAAATTAAAAATGAAAACTTATCTTTGTAAAAATCTCAATACATTGATATCTATATATCAGATGTATATGTTATTGCAACCACTGGGTAAATTATTCGGTAAATCAATCTTAGAAATTGCTATTTTCCAATCATTCGTTTAGTATTTCAATGACAACCTCTTATATTTTAGGTTAAAAATAGGTTTAATAAAAAAAATAGTAAAAATAGCGAATGGCAAAATCACAACAGACTTTTAGTAAAATTGAAAAAGAAAAGAAGAAATTAAAAAAGAGAGAAGAAAAGCAGAAAAAGAAAGAGGAACGTAGAGCTAATTCTAACAAAGGTAATGGGTTGGATAGTATGATTGCCTATGTTGATGAGAATGGGTATACTACCGATACTCCTCCAGATCCGACCAAAAAGAAAAAAATCAAAGCGGAAAATATTGAAATTGGAGTTCCTAAAAGAGAAAAAGAAGAATTTGACCCGGTAAGAAAGGGGAAAGTTGCATTCTTTAATGATTCTAAGGGATATGGTTTTATTAATGACGAAGAAACTCAGGAGCGATATTTTGTGCATGTGAATGGATTGATGCAAGAGGTAAAAGAAAATGATAAAGTATCTTTTGAGCTTGAGCGTGGTCAGAAAGGAATGAATGCAGTTAGAGTAAAAAAAATATAATGATATAATGATTTTTTGTAATCATATAAACATAATTATAAAGGTCTGCTATAAATGCAGACCTTTATAATATTAGATAGTAAAAGGGTGCTAAAGGGCTATTTGGTATTGTCGGGATACCAGTCTAATTGCACTACTTCTATATCTGGATTTCTTGATACCAGTTCTTTAAATTTTGCGACATCACTTAATCCTTCAGTTCCTCGATAATGATATGGGTATACTTGCTTAGGTTTAAAGTCTAAAACTGCACTGGCTGCGCTTTCTACTGTCATAGTATACGGTAAATTCATACATATAAATGCCATATCTATATATTGCAATGCTCTCATCTCGGGAATGTCTTCTGTATCTCCCGAAAAATAAAGTCGTTTTTTTCCTAAAGTGATTATATAACCATTGCCTCTACCTTTATCATGGTATTTTAGAGCTTCTTCTCTTAGGTTGTACATAGGGACTGCCTCAATAGATATGCCTTGTACCTCTTTTATTTCTCCATTATTAAGAATAATCAGGTGATCGGTATATTTTGCAGGAAGTTTTTCGGCAACAGCCTGAGGAGCAATAATTTCTGCTTTTGATAAATCCAGACTATCCAAAGTTTCAATATCCATATGATCACTATGAATGTCTGTTATGAGTACCAAGTCTGCAAGTTTCTTATTTTTAAAAGCTTTAGCACCTCCTGCTGGATCAATGTATATTGTTTTTCCATTCCATTCTAAGATGGTTGTGGCATGAGTTATTGGGTCGATAATGATATCACTGACTGGTTTTTTCGGTATTTCTTTAGCGGTTTTAGTAATAGTTTCATTACTTTCTTCAGTGTCTTCATTTTTATGCGATTTACAATTCATTAAAACAAGACATACCAAGGTGATGAATACGGGGGAAAGTTTCATGTGGTGGTGATTTTTGTGTTTATTAGATTGAAAAGATAAGAATAATGGATGAGATATGTAAAATAGATGATATAATCCTAAGAGTATAAGAGGATTGATTGTTTTATACGCCATAGTATGAAACATAGAGCGGGATAAGTATGATATTGATTCCTTAGCTATCCAACCATAACTTAATTGCCATAGCAATAACCATGATAATTAGAAACACTTTAACTAAACCATCTCCTTTCTTAACAGACCATCTGCTTGCAATCCATCCTCCTGTAGCATTTCCTATAGCAAGAATAAGCCCATAGAGGTAATCGACCTGATTGTTATATGCAAAAATGACTAATGCTCCAATAGTGTAAATAAAAACTACCAATACTTTAACAGCATTTGATGTAACAAGGTTTAGGTAATTTATAGAGGTTAGTGCTAATAAGATAAATATCCCTACACCAGCTTGAATAAACCCACCGTAGACTCCAATAAAGAAAAAAGCGAGAATGGATATCCAAAGATGTTTGCCATGTGTTCTTTCTATTACATTTTGAAGGTTTACTTTAGGTTTAAAAACCATAAAAAGGACTACGATAACCATCACAATAGCAAGGATTTTATTAAATGTATCCCCTTTGATGTCAATTGCAACCTGGGCTCCAATCAATGATCCAACAAGAGCAGATATTCCTAAATAGATTCCGAAAGAACCTGGCTTGATTCCTTTACTCCTAAAACCAGCAATCGAAGAGATGGATTGAATAAAGACTCCTATACGATTTGTACCATTTGCAACAGCAGGAGGGAGCCCCATAAAAATTAGCATAGGTAGAGTAAGTAAAGAACCACCACCAGCTATAGTATTAATTACTCCTGCTATGAATCCAATAATTGCTAAAATGAAAAGAAGTAATGTTTCGTTCATAGAGTTTTTTAAAAAGTGTCAAGAGAAAATAAACTATGTTAGGGGTTAAAAATAAGTAAATCTACAGAACGAGCCTGGTTATAATAAATTATTTCTACCTAAATAAGATGAATTAAATTTTGAACAGATGAATTATAAATTCTTTTGGTATAACTTCTTAAACTATTGTAGATTTACCTAATAAATCAAAAACCTTCGGTAACGTCAAAAAATTATATAAAATAATCCCGTTTCTTCAGATTTTTAAGGATAAGAAGTATGATAGCTCTTTTTTTAAAGCGGATATCATTGCCGGTATTACTGTAGGAGTTATTCTTATACCACAAGCGATTGCTTACGCATTACTTATGGGGGTGCCTCCAATTTATGGATTATATGCATGTCTGGTCCCTTTATTACTTTATGCTTTTTTTGGGACATCGAGACAGTTAAGTATTGGCCCGGTAGCTGTTACTGCAATTTTGGTAATGAGCGGAGTAAGTCAACTCGCAGATCCATTTACAGAAAAGTTTGTAGAACTAGTTGTGTTTACAGGCCTCTTAATTGGTGTATTACAGGTTATTATGAGTGTACTACGTATGGGGTTTTTGGTAAATCTTATTTCTCAACCAGTAATTTCGGGGTTTATCTCTGCTGCAGCGATAATTATTATTATTTCTCAATTGAGTCAAGGATTAGGTTTTTCTATTCCTGATTTTAAGTATACGCATCAAACAATTTGGTATGCTATTAGCCATTTTTCTGAAGTAAATTGGATTACACTAGGGATTTGTATTAGTTCTATTATAATTATTAATTTACTTAAAAGATGGAAACGATCTTTTCCAGGTGCGCTTACGGTTCTTGTTGTTACAACTTTTATAGCCTACATTTTTGATCTAAATGCAAAAGGGTTGGCAATAATTAAAGATGTACCTAGCGGACTTCCTTCTTTTAGTATTCCAAACATGGATTACAATACAATGCTTACACTTATCCCGTCTGTATTGACTGTTACTTTTATTGGATATGTTGGAAGTATTGGGATTGCTAAATCTATGGAAATGAAAAATAGGGATCATATCATACGTCCTAACCAAGAGTTATTTGCTTTGGGAATAGCTAAGTTTATTGGTGCTTTTTTTCAGGCAGTACCTTCTTCGGGAAGTTATAGCAGAACGGCGATTAATGATGAAGCAGGAGCAAAGACTACGGTGTCATCTATCATAGCTGCACTAATGGTACTGTTTTCTTTACTGTTTCTTACGACGTTTTTTTATTATATCCCAAAAGCAGTTTTAGCTGCAATTATATTGGTTTCTGTATTTGGGTTGATTAATTTTAGTGAAGCAAAATATTTATTTCGACTTAGAAGACGAGATTTTATTGTAATGATCATCACTTTTTTTGGAACATTGATTTTTGGAGTAGAAAATGGGATTTTTATTGGAGTAATATTGTCATTTATTTTTCTTCAGTATTACAGTGCTCGTCCTCATATTGCTGAATTAGTAAATATACCTGGTACTAAGTACTACAGAAATATCAATAGATTTCCGAATGCAAAACAATCAGAAGTGTATTTGATTATTAGGTTTGATAATCAATTGTATTTTGGTAATTCGAGTTATTTTAAAGATACTATTCTGAGTTATATCTCCGATCGAAAACCATTACCAGAATTCCTAATCCTTGATAATACGAATATGCATGATATAGATAGTACAGGTCTACATGTATTAGGTGATATCCAGCAGTATCTTGATGATATCGGAATCCAATTGTTAATGGTAGGTACAATAGGTCCTGTTCGAGACTTTCTGAAACGATCTGGTTTTACGGATAGATTAGGTGCCACCTATTATTATTTAACAATCTCTGATGCGGTAGATCATGCAGAAAATCAAACTGCTAAACATAAAGAAATACACGAAGCAGCGGTACAGTTTAATAAGAAAAGAAAATCTTTTTTAGATTAATAAAGCCCTAATCCTCTTCGTATAAATGCAATTTTAATCCCATACCATAGTTGGTGTTGTTATTTTTGATCAGGTTGTTGTTCTTGCTATACCCTCTATCAAAACGTTGCCAGGTTCTGTTTTTAAAAAACACTCTCCTGGTAAAGGTTTTGTAACTACTAATTTTATCTGTAAACGGAAGTAAAGGCCTAAAAGTAGTAGATACTTTTACGATACCTTTTCGGGTTTCAATTTCACTATACTTTTTTGTTTGCTGTAGTTTTCCATTCTTATCTGTATATCCTAATACTTGTATGGAAACAAAAATACCTTCTTTTGGGATATAGACTTTATGTTCTGAAACGTTCAGTTCAAAATTAGATTTATCTTTATTGGTTACCTTAAATATAACATCTTCATAAGACAATCTTTTTCCGGGGTATCCATCATTATTACTATAAAATTGCATTTTGAATAAAGTAGAAAATGATTGTTTTTTGTTAGAATTCCGGTTTGAAGATTCAGTTTTAATGGGTAGGTATACTGAAGCAATTTTGGTAGACTTCTCAGAGCTTTTAGGAAAGAAAACTGCAATTTCAGACTCTACTGTAGGAAGCCAGCTTTTAAAATAATCATTATGTACTTCTGAAGCTAATTTCTTGGTTTTATATTTTCTTTTCTTTTCTGCGGTGATATATACCTCTTTGAGTTCTGCAATATCCTGTACTAAACGTATTTTTTTTGGTAATGAAGCAGTAGAGAGTGCTATTTCTTTATATCCAATAGATGATACATATAATGAATCTATATCGGAATACCATTTTTTTGAAAATTGGAAATTACCATCAGCATCAGCAAATGTACCACTTCCATTCCTAAAAGAGATTGTGGCATATGATATAGGTGTATTTTGTACAGAGTCCAGTACAGTATACGTCTGTGAATAGACAATTTGTGCTAAAAAAAGCAGTAGTAGGTGAGACAGCTTTTTCATTGGGTAATGGGGGATTAAAAAAACTAAAGTAATGAAATATATTTATACTAGAACGATTATCGTGCCAAAGAGCTTAAATAATAATTAAAAATATTTCAGACTGCAATCAAATTTTATATTTAAATCTTTGTAAATAAGGTTATTATGATGATTATTTAAACAATTGCTCCAACTGATTTGTTTAGTCCGCACCTTTCGATAAAACCATTAGTGAATACGTTCATTGCTTCTGAATCGAGTAAGTCGTTACGGGTATCAAGCCAATGTTGTACTGTGGCAGTACCATACATATTTTGAATACGCTGAAAATTGAGATTAAAATTTATTTTCCCCCAATGTAAAGTGTATGGGATATTGATTGCTTCTAATCGATTCCATACTTTTTCATAGAATTTCCGGGTTATATTTGCATCTACACCATCTAATTCTAGCACACAGGTTTCTGGAAATTTTGTAAAACCTAATAATGCGTCGGTTCCTTTTACGTATCGCAATGATATTCCACCAGGAAATGGATCACCATCTTCAATAATCATCATGATTTCTTCGACGACTCGCACACTATCTTTAATATCTATGCCCAGAGCTGCACTAGCTACTTTACCTCTAAATTTGGTATTGCTAAATGTTTCTCCGATAGTTCCTTCCATAGGAGGAATTTCTTTGTAGGCCAAAGGAAATAGGATGTTTACTAATTTAGGAACCAATAAAATTGATAATCCACCTAAACTATCCATTACCGTTTGTATTAGTCCCAATAAATCATCACCGTAAGTCAACCCTTTATCATCTGGAACTCTACGAGTATAGTTTTCTCTGTATTTGCGTTTGTAGGAGACTTTTAAGAATACACCTTTGTTATTGTTGTCGGGTTCAAAATCATAAGGATTTATAAGTATTTCAAAATGATATAATTCTCGATCAGGAGAGTGTTGGGGGAAGGGTAGTATGTGGTTAATTGTTGAAAAATCTAATGTTTTCATGGTGCTCTTAAGCTCACTGTTGTAAGCAATTTTATCTATGCGATGTTCTTCGAGTAGAAATTTGGGCTCTGTTTCTATCATTATACCGTGTATGATTCCAAAACTTCCAAAGCTTACCAATGCGGCATTAAACATAGTGTCGTCTCTTATTAAATCTGCACCTAGCCAATCAATGAATCGATCTGATACAATGGGATTAGAGCTTCGCTCTAACCATACATGACGATCTCGATCAACGATTAGGTGTATTCCGGTTACAAAATCCTGTATTGCTCCTACATTAAAAGCAGCCCCATGTGTACCTGTGGATAATGCTCCTGCTACCGTCTGGCCATTACTGGCTCCTGAAGCTTTAATAGAACGATTGGGACGTTTTTCTTTTTCTAATTTTGAGTTGAGTTGTAATACAGAAACACCACATTGAACAAAAAATAAATCTTCGGCCAATCCTCCTTTATTTAAGTATTCGTTGCTTATGTTGGGTTTACTAACCGAAAAACTAAGGCGTAATGATTTGGTGTCTAAGATACCGCCTTCAGAAACAGCAACTTTAGAAAATGACCAGCCGCTTCCCATAGCGCGTAATCGAATATTCTCATCAATTGCGTGTCCTATTAACCATTGTAAGTTTTTGGTAGTGGCTATGTATTTATCTGCTCCTTTACTAAGAGAATCATCATTACGCACTTTAAAAGAAGCATTTTGCGTAAGCTTTTGTGTGAAATTTTGATGTCTGTTCTCCCATTTCCTTATAGGTAATATCTCAATGCCTTTTGGTAACCCCATAATTATGTTTTTTAATATTTTATTGCAAAATCTTCTTTTACAGTTTAATTATTCCTATTAATTTTAATCAGATAGAGGAGATGCGTTTGTTTTATAATTCATTGATTTGAGAATCCGGTGGAGCACATTCCCATTCTATAATTTGTGGAACAACAATACCTAGTGTAATTGTGGATAATAAAATGTACCCAAAATTGGTGGTGTTAGTCGCAGAACTTAAATATTTAGATTCGCATTTGGCGTTGATATCTTTAGGAGAAACCAACCCCCAGGCAAAACTCCAGGTAGTTTTAGTGTTTTTAACTACAGAATCGCTATCATGAAGACTTATAACTCGTGTAGACATACAGCTTGTACAACAGAGAGTTATCGCCAGCATTGCGCATATACTTTGTAATCGAATAGAATGTTTCATTGTCTTAGATTTTTAAGACAATCAGACGATATGATAAGAGGGAATCGTTAAGTAGGTAAAAATAGTACTATTCTAAATATTATAAAAGGGGGGTTTACCTGTTTTTATAATGATAAATAGTTAAAGTCTGATCTCTTCTCCTGACTGAGGCACTTTGATTGACAAATTTAAGATCAAAAGTGTTATACGATACAATAGATTTAAAGCATATTTTATATCCCGTATTATTGTTTAGATTGTACCTTTGGTTCTCTAATTAAATAAATGAAAAAAGCTATATACTTTATGCTTCTTAGTGCTGTATCTTTTACAGCAATGAACTTATTTGTAAAGTATTTAGCACACTTTGGAGGAGGACAGTTGGTGTTTTTTAGAGCGTTTGGTTCGTTGTTTTTTACGATGAGTTATTTGTTATGGCATAAAATCCCAATATTTGGTAACCAAAAAAGATTGTTGATTTATAGAGGACTCGCAGGAGTGACCTCGATGGGATTATTTTTTATGTCAGTTTATTATCTTCCTATTGGTTCTGCGGTATCATTACGGTATTTATCACCAATCTTTGCCACTATTTTTGCAGTACTTTTTCTTAGAGAGCAGGTAAAACCAATACAGTGGTTGTTTTTTTTGATGGCTTTTAGTGGAGTTTTGATGATCAAAGGTTTTGACCCTAATGTTAATTCCTTTGGCTTATTGTTAGTGCTGGGCTCAGCAATATTTAGCGGAGTGGTATATGTGCTAATAAATAAAATTGGTCATGGCGATCATCCCGTTGTGATTGTTAACTATTTTATGTGGATTTCTGTTACCATAGGAGGTGTTCTTTCACTTTTCAACTGGACAACACCAAAAGGAATAGAGTGGTTATTACTACTTAGTTTAGGAGTTTTTGGGTATTTCGGACAAGTATTTATGACCAAGGCATTTCAATCTCAGGCAACAAATAAAGTGGTATCTCTAAAATACGTTGAAGTTATTTTTACGATGATTGCAGGAACTTTTTGGTTTACAGACGTATATCCTATCCTAAGTATTATAGGAACCTTATTAGTGATTGTTGGATTGATCCTTAATATTTGGTATCGAAAGCGTTAATCCTGATTTATGTATTAGGCTTAGTTAGAAGGCTCGAAAGCTTCAAGACATAGTAGGTTTCTAATGCATAAATCAGGTTACTATTATAAGTGTTTGAAAGACTTTAATTATGAAAAGTCTTCTCTAAGGTAAAACATAAGTTTACTTTTATCTGTAAAACTTTTGATAGTAAGAATATCACCATTAAGTTTGTTATAAACCACTTCAACAAACAATAAATCTACATAGTAAATAGAATAGTAAAAATCACGATTTTGATCATTTATCGTAAAGAGGTGAATACCTCGATCCCAAAGGTCTTTATATTTAATATCTAATTGTCGGGCATTAAATTCTTGTTCAAGGGTAATTTTGCGCATAAGCTATAAATTTTAAAATGAGGCGAGATAAAACTACGGAAAAACCGTAACATATGCAAGTGAAAATTACACAATGTATTGAGAAACAGTAAAATGTACTTGGTGTTTTAGATGTTTTTTTAAAAAAAAGCACCTAATTTTTAGTCACTCAGAATTGTTTTTTTATCAATCCATTAAATTCGGAATGTCATTATATAGCGTTTCCACTTCGGTATCAAAATCTTCTTTTGTTGTTTTTACAAAAAGAAACGAATAGTCTTCATGTATGGTGTTTTGAATAAAACGAAGATCTTCTTGCCATTGAGTAACACTTAAGCTTTCTTGTGCTGATAATTGGGAAAACAACAATAAGCTAAGTATAAATAGTATGTTTTTCATAATGTTATATTTAGGATGTGTTTTTATAAGTTTACCCGTTGTGCATTTGAGATTTTTAATTCGAAACTCGTCAATTCTAGTGCTTCGACCAAAGGAAGAAGTGTATAGAGCCCTTCGACACGCTCAGGATGACGAGAATTTTGAATTAAAAAAGCTATTCTTGATACAATTTTTCTTCATTTTATTTCGAAAAACTACTCGAATTGACACTTTTTGTTGAAGTGTTGTTTATAAGAGTTGAAATGTAATACGATCATTATTTGTTCATCCATTCTTTAAAATCACTTGTTTTTTGTCTACTGACAATAAATTCTTGATCTCTTGGATTTAACATAGAAAGCTTAACTCGATGATTAAAATACGAATCTATTTTCTGAATTGAAATTTTAGATATAATCTGACCTCTATTAATTCTATAAAATTGATTAGGATCCAACGAGCTAAATAATTGGTCGATAGTTTCATCAATAATGTAGCGTTTATTAATGGCTACTCCAAAAGTGATGCTTTCTTGAGAATACACATATATCAAATCAGAAGTTTTAATTTGTACAAATCCGCTTCCTTCTTTTACTAGTATACCTTCTCGATGGTTCATTACTTGCATACTGCTAAGAAGCTGTTTTAAAATATCAGGAGCAACAACAGAGGGTTCATTTGTTTTAAAAAACTTATTAAGTGCAGTATTTAGTTCATCCTGTTGGATTGGTTTGAGTAAGTAATCTATACTATTTACTTTGAAAGCTTGGATAGCATATTGATCAAAAGCAGTTGTAAAAACAATAGGTGCTTCTACATTTACTTCCTGAAATATTTCAAAACTTAGACCATCCGCTAGTTGGATATCCATAAATACTAAGTCCGGAGTTGGATGTGTCTGAAACCATATAACAGCATCTTCAACTGTATCGATGATGTCTAATAATTGATACTCGAAACCACCAGTTTTGAGCACGTTTTGCAATTGATTGGCTGCACGTGATTCATCTTCAATAATCAGTACTTGCATAGCTTTTATTTTGATCTGTTATTTTTAATAAGGGAAGGGAAACGATAAATTGATTTCCATCATTTTTAATTTCAGGAGATTTGTTAGAAATCAAAGCATATCGCTTTTGTATATTCTTTAGTCCTACTTTTGTTGATGGTATTTTAGTAGATTTTGATTCAATTTTATTCTGTACTATTAACTGATGATCTTTAGCTTCAACATGTATTACAAGTGGCTTTCTTTTCGAAATCACATTATGTTTTATTGCGTTTTCTAGTAAAAGTTGAAGACTCATAGGGGCAATCATAGCATCAAGTGCTGTTTCTGGAATACGCCAATTCAATTTCAGGTTATTTCCAAATCTTTCTGACTGAATATGAATATACGCTTGAGCAAATCTTAACTCTTCTCTAAGCGAAGTTAAATTAACATTTCCAGACTGTAATATAAAACGGTATACATCAGATAGTTTGTCAACAAATTCTTTTGCGTCCTCTTTAGAGTTTTGATCAATAATATCCCGTAATGTATTGAGACTATTGAATAAAAAATGAGGTTGCGCCTGGTTTCTAAGTGCATCTAATTGTGTCTGTACAATCACTTGTTTTGCTTGTTCTTCTTCTTTAATTGATTTTTTTAATCTTATATAATAATAAACTGCTTCATATATTGCCATTGTCATAATCGTAACTAATAAAATAGGTAAAATAATCTTCAATTGTGTAGTATGGCTAGAATTTATACCAAAAGCATTAAGGATGTTTTCTAGTAAAAATCCTCCAACGAAATCAACAAATAGTACTGTACTAACAATAGTTAGAAAAAATATTAAGATGCGCTTTTTATCATCCCGAAAATCAGGGTATTTTTTCCGTAAAAAAATCATAATTGATCTTATAATAAACCAATCAATAATTGTAAAAAATAAGGAGGCACTCCAATTAATAACTGCTATGCCAAAAGGGTGTTTTGTAAATGAATTATTAAAAAGATAGTCCGTTATCAAACTCAGAATTAGAACACCTATGACACTGAACCAAAAGTCATTAAACCCTAAATATTGTATACGTCTTTCTTTGTTAAATAGCATAGTAGTTTGATTATAAACTAATTAATGGTATACCTTGCTTAGCTTGATAGAAGGTGAATCCAATCCATGTGGCATAAAATAACCCAAAAAAGGTTACCGTAATGGCTTGATTTCTACTTGTGGTATTCCACTTATTAGATATCCATAGTGCGAATAACGGAATTATTTGTATGCTATGCAATCCAAAAAAATGAGCTATCCTTAAGTCACCACTTACACCAACATTATGAGACATTTCACTTATCATTTGACCACCAACCCAACTACCAAAAAGTACGATTAACCAACCTAGAAGTATGGCCCATTGAATTGATTTAGACGTTTTTAATTTTAATCGGATAGTATCAAAGATAAATAACACCATAATTAAAACATTGATTACCGTTAATAGCCCCATTGCTGCAAAGAGTAATGCATCAAACTGAGACGATACATTATAGTGAGATTGCACTCCTCTAGATGCCTGATAAATAATGAGAAAAACTTCTATTAATAGTGTCCAGGTAACGATGTTATTGATACAATTTTTCTTTCTTTTAGAATACGGATATAAAGTCATAAGGTACCCTACTGTAAAGATATAAATGCCTACTGAGATTGAGAATTTTAAAGGTTTAATCCAAACATTCACTCCCATAAGTGTTCTTTCATCGATGAACACACCAATCAGACATCCAACAGCCAAAATTATATGGATCATTACTACCCAATACAATATTGGACTTTCTGCTTTTACTGTGCTAAGTATTTTGTTTGAATATATCATGATTGTTGTTGTTTAAATGCTTTAATGATTATGAAAAGTAGAAATCCAATAGGCCCTAACATGAAAGTTGAAAAAAGACAAGGGGCCATTATTAATTGATGAATTCTTAATCCTTTATTTTGATCTAGCATCCACATACCGACCAGGAGGTCAAAAGCTAGATAATGAACCCAGCCAGCCAGTACGGCATTTTCTTCTGTAAACAATTTCATGACAGATGAGAGACTTCCAAAATCCATCATTCCGCCTATCTGTATGGCTAGAAAAATATAAATCGCATATAGTACAGATAATGCTATAGGGATTATTTTAAAATCAATTAAGAACCTGGTCGCTTTCCAATTAGGAAAAAGAATCATAAGAATCCACATGGGCATAGCAATCATGCTTGAAATAGAAAAAACTTCAGTGGGTGTCATAGTTATTTGTTTTAAAAAAGAATGGTTTAATGTATTTGATGCTTCAAATATGTAGCTGTTAGGGGGAAGATGAAATGCCGTTAGGTTCAACCATCGCTAAATATCCTTGAATTGTCAAATTGGACAATTCAAGGATGCTCTGATTAGAATAACATAAGGCACACGATATATAGGTCTAACTAAATAGTGAAAAGAAGTACGATTAAAAATTCTACAAAAGAAGAAAAAGAAATTTCCAAATAAATGGATTTTGGTTTATTAGTATCAGTTAAAACTAAAGCTTTATAAAACGGTCGTTTTATCAGAGTAGATAAATAAAAACAGCCCCACAGTGTTTTAAAACCTGTGGGGCCTTGATAATAGCTTGATGGTATGATTATAAATTAAGAATAATCATTTTTTATGATGTCCCTGGTTATGTTCTGCAACAAGGTTTTTCTGAAGAATTATTTCTCAATCTTATTAATTTCTATAATACGATGTGTGTTACTGGTATCGCCATATGTATCTCCATTAGTAGCTATAAAAACACGTCCTTGTGGAGAAACAGCAATATCTCTAAGGCGACCAAATTTACCATCAAAGAATACTTCTTCTTTAGTAATTGCGGTTCCATCACTATTTAGAGTAAGTGCAACTATTCTTTTATCCTTTAAAACGGTCATCAATAATTTATTGGTCCATTCAGGAATTTTATTACCGGTATAATATATCAGATCAGAGGGAGCAATGGTGGGGGTCCATTCAAAAATAGATTCAATAACTTCTGTAGTTGCTGCAAAATTTTGTTCGTTTGGAGTATTGATTTTACCTTGTACAGATGGCCAGCCATAGTTTTTACCTGCTTGTATGATGTTTATTTCATCATCAGAACTCGGTCCATGCTCAGAACTATACAACTTACCATTAGGGTGCAATACCAGTCCTTGCGCATTTCTATGTCCTAAGCTATAGATATAACTGTTTGTGAAAGGATTATCAGAGGGAATAGTACCATCTAATTTTAACCTTAGCGTTTTACCTCCCAGAGAATTCATATCTTGAGAAAGATTGGTATTACCAGCATCACCAGTAGTCATTAAAATATGCATATCTGGAGTAATTAATAAACGAGAGCCGTCATGGTTAGAGTTGGCAGGGATTTGATCTAGTAATATGGTTTCACCAGATAGCGTATTATTACCATAGGTATATCGAACCAATCGTTCCAATAACCCACTTCCTCCAGTATATGTGTATGCAACGTATACATATGGATTCGTATCAAAATTTGGGTGAAGTACCATTCCCAATAATCCACTTTCTCCTACTTGTGATACGTTAGGAATAGTAAATATGGATTGTTGTTCTCCACTGTCTGGATTTATCCTGCTAATTTTTCCATTACGTTCGGTGACCCATAAGAAATTATCAGGACCCCAAATTAGCTCCCAGGGTACGCTCAATTTTTCTACCAATGTTTTTGTTGCTTCGGTGGGTTCACCCGGACCGGGATTTGGAGTAGTGGCATCATCATCTCCTGAACAAAAACATAATAAAAATGAAATTAGTACAATACTTGCTAATTTTGGTATTCGCTTCATAACAGTTCTTTTAAGTTAACAATTGAACATTATATAAAATAATGATTGTCAATAATTTATGTGATTATTGATAGTTGTGATTTCACCTATCAATTATTCTATATGTTCTTATGAGAAAACAACATATATTACTTTCTCTTAATTATACAACGGTTAACTTATACGATACCCTACTTTTTTTTTCAATTTTGATTCTTTTTTAAGAATTATTCACATTCTGTTATATTTTAATATTTATCTGAAGTATTATTTTTTACTTAAGGCTAATTTGATTCCTAGTAAAATAAAGAGAACTCCTGTGGTTTTATCCATCCAAAACTTCACTTTACTGTTCTCTCTGATCTTGTTTGCCAGCTTGGCGGAAAAGAATGCTAGTATCATACACCATATTGTACCTGTAACTACAAAAGTTAATCCCAGAATTATGAATGGAATGGCACTTTTAGCATATTCGGGATTAATAAATTGTGGTAAGAATGCCAAAAAAAAGAGAGCAACTTTAGGATTAAGTAGGTTGGTTAAAACACCTGACATATATACTTTTAAGTAGTTTTGTGTTTTCCTTTTTTCTTTAATTACTTCAGCAATAGCTGTTGATTTTGTTAGCAATGATTTAATCCCTAAAGATACAAGATAAACAGCGCCAGCATATTTAACAATACTAAATGCAGTAGCAGATTTTGTTAATAATATAGATAATCCAAGGGCTGCAAAAAGACAATGTAAAAGAGCTCCCGAAGAAATCCCCAGAGCAGAGATTACTCCAGATTTTTTTCCTTGCGAAATGCTACGCCCTAAAATATACATAGTATCTGCTCCAGGGGTAAGGTTAAGCAATATTCCTGCTAAAATAAAGGTCCCAAAATTAAGAATACCAAACATAGGATTGTATTAGATTTTGATTCAAAATTATACGAAAGAAAGGAGACCGAGAAAACAAATCATTGGTTTATCTTTGTTTTTTCTAGAGAATGTATCTTAATTATGGCTAAAAACCAATGATTATGGTGAAAGACGATTTAGACTGGAAGATTTTAGAGCTATTACAAAAAAATGCACGCTTACCATTTGCTCACATAGGTAGAGTAGTGGGGCTTTCTCCATCTGCCGTTGCAGAACGAGTACAACGTATGGAAGATACAGAAGTGATTACAGGATATACAATGCAGGTAAATCCCGCTAAACTGGGATGGTCTCTTTCTGCATTCATTATGATGAGTGTAAATAGAATAAATTTTCAGTCTTTTACCGATGCACTGGATGCGGATGCGTATCCTGAAATGGTAGAATGCACCAGAGTCACCGGAAAAGACTGTTTAATTATGAAGTTTCATGTAAAGGACAGTAAACATCTTGAAGAAGTTATCAATCGTTTAGCGCAACATGGAGATCCAACAACATTATTGATTTTGAATGAGTTGATGAAAAATGGTACGATAGGAAGATGTACTCATTAATTACTTCTGTTTCTTTCTTCATCATTTCCAAAATTACGTTGCTCATTCTTTATTTTAGAATTTCCAAAACTATAGGAGATTGATATTCTGGCAAAACGAGTGCTATAATTTTGTGCATAGGCAGTTTTCACATCATTTACTATAGAAATTAATTTTCCGTCATTTGCTTTATCAAAAATATCATTTACAGCTAAAGAAAGTTGTACCTTATCTTTAAACATACTTTGTTTTATTGCTAAATCGAAACTATAAGATTCACTAATATCAAATAGGACAAACTTACCAGGTGATCTATACCAAAAATTAGCTTGCAGCTTGGTGTTTTTGCCTAATGAAAAAGTGTTATTTGTAGCTAGATATAGCTGAATACCATTTTGAGGGACAGCAATTACATTATCATCAATAACTGTTTTGCTACCAAAAAGATAAACTTGATTTTGACTTTTCCACCAGGAAAATGTATCAAACGAATAGATTTCTCCAACTCCCCAATTATAATTTGTATAGTAATTTGCTCTAATAATCGATTGAACTTCAGTTTCTTCATCTGCACTGAATATGGTTCCGAAACCATCAGATCTAATATTAAAAAATGCATTTGTAGTTAATTTACCTTTATAGGTATGATTAAATTCAAAATTATCGGTAAATGAAGGTTGTAGAAATGGGTTTCCTTCAGAAAAAGCATTACTGTTGATGTAGATTCTAAATGGATTCAAATTTCGGAAACTTGGTCGGTTAATTCGTTTTCCATAATTAAAAGAAAATGTATGATTATCGTTTTTTTGATATGATATATAAGCAGTAGGGAATAATTTTAAATATTGATTGGTGTTTTTTTGATTTAAAGTTTTAGAAAACCCTTCTGTATTTGTGTTTTCTAATCGTAAACCAGCCTGAAACTCCCAATGATCTCCTATTTTTTTTGATCCGTTTACATATGCTGCCTGTATATTTTCTGTGTATTCAAACTCATTCGATGAATTAGGGTTAAATAAAGGAGCTGCAGTTTGTATTGTAAAGTTTTGTAGATTATTTATTGTTTTTATAAAACTGATTTTACCACCATAATTGATATTGATGTTTGAAAAAGGATGTTCTACATCTACTTTTAAACTAACATTATCAATACGTTGATTTCCTAAATTTTCTGATTGTAGATTAATTCCGAGAAAATCATTATTTGGAGAAAAACTATTCACCAAATCATTTTGTTTTAATTCATTGTCATAATCAAAGTAATCAAGATCAAGAGATACTTTTCTGTCCAAAGTGTCCAGTATTGTAGTTATATGTGCATTATAGAGGTGGCTATTTACGTTTCTACCAGAAAAACTATTATTAATGAGTATAGAATCTATTTGACTGGTTGCATTAAAAATCTGAGTAGTTGCTAATATATCATAATCAGGAGTACTATAGTTTCCAAGATATTGCGCACCAATAGTCGTTTTATCTGTGATGTCATAATCAATAGATAAACGACCAGAAATATTATCTCTACGCGCTTTTCCGTCTGCATCTGATAACCATTGCCTATCTAGATATAGCACGTCTATTTCTTCATCTTCTCTTTTATTCCCCAGAGTTCCGTTAGTACTTAATGAGAATCGTAATCGGTTTTTATTGTAGAAAAAGTTGTTACGTAGAGTCGTAAATTGATATTTATTTTGGTTATATGCTAAAGAGGTATTGTTTTTCCATGAATTACGAGCTCCTCTTTTATATAGAATATTAATTAACCCACCATTTCCAGCAGCTTCATATTGAGCAGGTGGATTTGTGATGATTTCTATTTTTTTGATATCATCGGCAGCTATTGAAGCTAAGAAATCAACTAATTCTTCTCCTGATAGTTGTAAAAGTCTGCCATCTATCATAACTCGGGATTGACCTCTTCCTATCATTGTAATCGAATTGTTTTGTATTGCGATACCCGGAGCTACTTTTAGGGCATCCATGGCATCACCACCACTTGCAGCAATGCTATTTTCAACATTAAAAATCAAGCGGTCTGGTTTACGTTCAATTACTTTTTTAGTTTTGGTAATCACCACTTCATCAAGGCTGGTAGTGCTGCTATCGAGAGTAATATTACCTAAATCTACAACGCTATCTAGTACGATACCTTTTTTCCATTCGGTATATCCCATAAAACGTATTGCTAGTGTATAAGTTCCTTCTTTTGCCATTAGGGTGAAGTTTCCGTTTTCGTCGGTAATTGCGCCCGTGATTACCGTCCCATCAGAACCAGGCGTTGATAAAATAACATTAGCAAAAGCTATGGTTTCTGTTTTACTAATTACTTTTCCTTTGATTTCTAGTTGAGAAAAGCATAAGAAAGGACATAAAAACAATAAAGAAATAAAGATAGATCGCATCACAATTTTATATTTAAGATTAATTATGAAGCAAATATCATTTTTGAAGACAAGCTGTGCGACCGATTAAAATAATCGAACGCTTTTGATCACCAAAAATGAGTTCGACTTTTTACAAGCAAACGTTCGACTTTTTGCAAGACTCTGATTATAAGTGGTTTTTCCTGTATTGAGTAGGGGTGACGCCAGCGTATTTTTTAAAAGAAGTGTTGAAAGAAGATTTAGAATTAAAACCTACTTCATACAAGATTTCGAGAACAGTTACTTGTTTTTTAGTAGGATCTTTTAAAATATCCATCGCATGTTGAATACGATATTCATTTACAAAATCAAAAAAATGCTGATTTAGATGATGATTAATTAATACAGATAATTCTCTGGATGGGATATGTATTTGTTCTGCTAAATTTTGAATGGTCAAAGTAGGATTTAGATAAGGATGTTTTTCTTCCATATAGGCTTTTAGAAGATCAACCTGTTGTTGTATAGTGTTATCAATTATTTTGGTTGTTGAAGATGACTGATTAGTGGTAATGAGATTATTTACAGGTTTTAGTGTAGAATCAATTCCTCTAAAAATTTTTGGATTATAAAGGCCTTTTAATATAATCCAACATATAAAACCTAATAAGAGTAATGTTATAATAATTCTTGTAAAATGAAGTGATTGTATATCTGTACTAAATGTTCTAAATATATTTTTAAAAATACCAAAACCAAAAATAATGCTGATCAATACATTAAGCTGAAATAACCATTTGTAGATATCTATGTTTGCTTGAGAGTAATTCTCTAAAAATATTTTTTTGGCTTTATATAATATGATAAATATTGCTATGATATATATTAAAAAATGAATATGAATGGCGTTAATAAAAATTCCTTTTTCATATGTTGCACCCCCCATATATGATACTATAGTTTGATGATTCTGAGGGTTTGGAAAAAAAAGAATTGGGCTAAGTTCTAATTAGAATATGTTTTATCTTTACTTTATAAAAACGGAGAAATGATACCAGAAGATTTTAGAGATTTTTTCATTAGTTCATCGGCTTTGGTTCAATCAGAAATTGTTTCCACATTATTGGAGATCTCTACTGAGGGTTCAGCCCTGATTGATAGCAATCAGAGTAAAGCCATAAGCTGTCCTCATTGTAAGTGCAATAAAATTAAGGCTAATGGTAAGCTCAAAGGAGTACAGCGCTATGTTTGTAATACTTGTCATAAAAACTTTAGTGAAACTACCGGTAAGTTCTGGTACAACCTCAAGAAGAAAGACAAAGTTAATCGTTATTTATTCTGTTTACTCTCTGGATATAGTATTCGCAAGAGTGCCAAAGAAACAGGGATTTCTATTCAGACTTCTTTTGATTGGAGGCACAAATTACTTGTCTCCTTTGGGAGCGTAAGTGTGGATGAATTCCAAGGAATCCTAGAGAGTGATGATCTTTTCTTTGCTTACTCTGAAAAAGGGAATCGAAATTTGGATCGTCCTGCTAGAAAACGTGGCGCAAAGGCAAGTAAAGCTGGTCTCAGTAATGAAAAAGTAGCTGTGATAGCCAGTTGTGACCGATCAGGGAACAAAGATTTCAAAGTAGCTACCAGAGGTCGCATTAGTAAAAGTGACTTGGAGACTATATTACAAGGGAAGTTGGCTAAAGTAGAAACCCTTTGTAGCGACAGTCACAGAAGCTATACTGCATTTGCAAAAGACAAGAAGGTAGCACACAAAAAATTTAATGCTTCGAAGGGTCAAAGAGCTGTTGACAAAATATATCACGTACAAAATGTGAATAATATGGATATGCGTCTAAGGAAATTTATGGAGCCCTTCAATGGAGTGGCAACAAAATACCTTCAGAATTATCTGAATTGGTTTTTAGTCTTAGAAAAAATAAAAAATTCAACCAGTAAAATGGCAACCGTAGCAGCTATAGCCTTTGCTTCCAATACTGCCTGGATGGAATTTAAAAACATAGTAGTAAATAATATGCTTTTTAGAACTTAGCCAAGAATTGTTATCAAAACAAATGGTATACTATGTAATAGATGCTTGTATTGTAGTTTAAAATTGGTATACAACATAGAAAGAACATATAAAAAAAGTAATGGGCTTTGTAAAAAACTAATATTGTCTCTTAAAACATCAATAACAGGATGAGTATCAATATAAAATCCATAGAAAAACACACTTATTTCTGTAGCAATAGCTATCAGATAACATCCAATAAAAACATTACTTAACTTGTTCTTAGTCTTAACGGTAAATAAAAAGAAAGCAAAGAAAAAAGATATAAAAACAATGATTAAAGTTATGGATGATAAATAGTTCATAGACTTTGAAACCTTAGATTATTTGGTTTTATGCATGATTTGCTTTTTTACGATATTCTGTGGGTGTCACATTTGCATATTTTTTAAATGCGGTATTAAAAGAAGATTTAGAGTTAAAACCTACTTCATATAAAATTTCCAGAATAGTAAATTGTTTTTTTGCTGGGTTTTGTAAAATATCTTTGGCATGTTGAATACGATATTCATTTACAAAATCAAAAAAATGTTGATTAAGATGATGATTGATCAGAATCGATACTTCTCTAACGGGTAGTTGCAGATCATCTGCCAAATTCTGTATAGTAAGTGTAGGATTTAGATACGGTTTTTGGTCGATCATATACGTTTTTAATTGTTGTATTTGATCCTGAATCACTTTATCGTCTGGGAGATTGATTACTGTTTCATTCTTTGTAATCATATTTTCTACCGGAAGTAATTTAGAATCAATTCCTCTAAAAAACCCTGGATTATACAATGCTTTTAAAATTAACCAGCATATAAAGCATAGGACCAGAAACACAACAATAATTCTGGCAATATTTACGGTTTGGAAATCATCATTATAAAACTTAAATATCGTTTTTGAAGTACTAACAACAAAGATAAAACTAGAAATAACGTTTAACTGAAACAACCATTTATGTTTTGCCGTGGTTGCATTAGAGTAGTTTTCCAGCATTATCTTCTTAGATTTCTTTAAGATGACAAAAATGGCAATGATATATGCTATAACCTGAATATGACCAATAATCATAGTGGAAATGGATTCTGGAGTTAGCATATAATTATTCATAAAAGAAAGTTTGGCTTCTTGGCTTGCCAAATAAAATCTGGGTGTAAATATCAAGGTACTTATTACGAAAGGGAGGCCATGTAACAGATGTTTTGGTTTCAGCTTAAAATCTATATAGATAACCGATAAGAAAAAAAGATAAAGCACCGGACTTGAAAAAGATGGAAGATCCATACGTATCATTTCTAGCGTTAGAGGCATATCTATAAATCTATGGTAGAAAAAAGAGCTGATATCGATGGCTACAAGAATAAGAAAAGCAGCAATAAGTCGATTACTGGTTTTGTTTTTGGTTTTTACAGTTAGTAAGAAGATGGCAAAAAGTGATGATATAAAAACAATCATCAAGCTTATAATGCTAAGAATAGCGTAGTTATCCATTTAATAATTTAATTCTTGCGTTCACCTTTGATGATATATAGGTTTTGAGAACCATACGGGATTCTCATAATTTCATCAAATATACTAACTATATTAAGATATCTCATGTAATGCTCTATTAAGACTGCGTAGCGTTATTCCTAAATAATCGGCTATATCTTGTTTAGAAAAAGCCATGGCTTCATCAGAAGAAAATTTCATTAGTTTTTTGAGATTATATGCTATAGGATATGATTGTTGTTGGGATGCTCTAATCGCAGTATCTCTTACTTTATTGGCTAATGCTTTTAATAACAATATATTAAGTTCAGGATGATTTTCTAATAAGGTATAGAAATCTTTGACATCAATCTGGTATCCAGTAACTTCTGTTATCGCTTCTGCATTGCAAAAACTAATAATATCATTAAAGACTTCTAATTCTCCAAGGATTTCACCAGTGCTAAAAAACTCCTGTATAAAATCTCTACCATTATCTTCGTTGACATAACATTTTACCACGCCACTTTTTATGATATATATAGAGGATACATATTTTCCTTGAGTAACTATTTTGTCTTTAGAAAAATATCTTATCTCTTTTACCAAACCACTTGCCGAAGATTCAGAAAGTCTTGAAAAGAAATTTAATAATTCTTGATTGATCCGTATCATATAGAAGATGCTTAAACAAACAATCTTTTAAACCCGAATTCACGTTTTAATAAACACTATAACTTATGTCGAACTGAGGTTATAAGTTAAAAAGATGATGCATTTGCAATATACTAAAGAAGTAATATTACTTGGTAAGTATTTACTTCAAAAAACAATGAAATAAGATTTAGGTGAGGTATCTATAAATAAACAGTTACCGAATACTAGTATTAAGAAAAATAAATAGGAGAGAGGTATTCTTAAAAATAAAGAAGCAGGACTGTATTTACTACAATCCTGCCTAAAAATCAGGGATGGGGTTAATCACAAGTTGTGGTTACTTCTTTAACCTCACTTTGTGTTTCGATAAGGTTGTCTATTTTGGTAGTTCCTCTTACTGTGAGTTCTACAAAATCGCTACCGACTAAGGTGATTACACCATCAAAGTCATTAAATCCAAATTGTGATACAATTTGATTTCCTGTTAAGACCTTGTTATTTGTTGTATCGGTACCTCTAACACGATAGCGTTGTACAAAAGGAATAGTAATATTAGAATAAGTTTGATAAGCATCATATACTAATACTGCTGTTTGTGGTAATACTTCTATGGTACGACTACTAAAAAAACTTTGTGACTCTACAGTACTTTGTTCTCCAAAACCAGTGTTTGTGGTCGTCATTCCTTTGGTTACGCTATACGATGTCGAAGCAGATGCTGTTACATCGACTCCGACTCCAAAGAATTTAGCAGATGCCGAAACTTCTACGGAAGCAGATACTTCATACGTGCTTTCTGAGGTGAGTTCTAAAGATTCTTCCCAACCGATAGTAGCCGTTTTTTCGCTGCTTATTTCTGTACCCACTTCTTGCTCTAGTGTACCGGGACTACAATTGGATAAGGTGCTATTAAATCCAAAAGAGCTATCTGCCGCGGGAAAAATAGGTTTCATATACTCGGTGCTAATCGTTTCAATTTTCCATTGTATCGTTGCAGGCATGATTCTAAAATGCAAAGGATATAATAATGAACCATTAGATGTTCCTGAATATAGTTGCCAGGTTTCTATATTTTCATCCTGATCATAAAAAAGATAATCGATAGTTTTATTTAAATGCGACTCTAAATATACTTCTCCATTTTCTGCAGTTCTAATACTAAATCTATACTTTAATGCAAGGTAAGTATCGGGGTTATCTATTTTTACAGCTCTAATTGTATGTGTGGTAATGCTAGAATTCTCAGAAGGAAATACTCCTAGAAAATAATTATCCTTAGTTTTAATGTAATAGGTACCATAACCAGGTACAGGAACAATATAAAATTTAGTGCTTTCCTTTTTAGGATCGAAATTATTTTTTCGAATAACAAATCTATTTGCCTTATTTGGACTAGTCTCTGCTTCTAATACCCTATTTGTTGGTTGACCATTTAGAACAACTTGTAAATAATATGGTATGTTTGGATTAAAGGAAGGCCTTGGTACAACCGAAACTACTTGATCTGCCTTAATAGTAAGTCGAACTCCATTCTCTTTTAAAGAGAATTTAGTGAATGTCTCGCTTACAATAGACTTACCATCTTTATCTTTAATATCAACAGTAGCAGATACTCCTTCTCTAAGCTCTGCTATTGCAGCTTTTGATAATTCTTCGATCGGAAATGAGATACTTGCCATGTTGGTAAACTCATTTAGATCTAGTGTTTTAGAATAATTACCTTCTTTTGCGTCAATTTTTACTTCAGCAATAGCAGGTAAGATTCCTTTTTTTGCCACATTACGAGCGTCTATGATTACCCCAATATCACCTTTACTTATTTTAAGATCATCTTTACTGATACCATTTCCTTCATTAATATCAGATGCAGGTTGCTCTGATTCTGGTGTAGCAGGTTCATCATCTTTACTACAAGAAGTCAACGTTATGATACCTGATAAGAATATATAAAAGGCATATTTAAAATACTTGATTTTCATGATTTGTGTGTTGATTTGTATACTTGTTTTTGTTTTGGCTAAACTATAAAACAAAGCAGCCCAATCCCGGAAATTGAGGTGGACAAAATCATGGACAATTAAAAAAACCTAGTAAAAACAAGGTTTACGAGAGAAGGTTTAGATAAATAAGATATAGAGAAAATAGTATTATATACTTTCTATTACAGTATCGATATCGATATCTTCTTCATCAGATATCTTTTTTCTGAGGCGATATTTTGTTTTGACTACACTATTAGAATTGATCCCTAACATACCGGCAATTTCTTTATTCGATAAGTGCAGTTTTAGTAACGCAATCATACGAATCTCGGCATTGGTTAATGTTGGATATTTAGATTTTAATATATAAAAGAAATTTGGATGTACTTCTTCATACAGCTTTTTAAAACCTACCCAATCCTCTTCTGTAAGTATAATAGATTTGGTTAGTTGCTGCAGGTTTTCTTCTTTTTGTGGTAGTGTATTTGTTGATGCTTCAATTTGTTGTTCAAATGTTTCAATAAGTTTATTCTTTTCTCGGATTGAATTAGAGAAATTTTTGAGTTGCTGTTTACTTAATTCTAGCTGCTTTTGTGCAGAAAGTAATTTGACTCTGGCAGCATTTTGTTCCTGATTATGGAGGTAAAATATCCCAAATAAGAATACAATTTTTTCAATCGCATTTCCGGCAATAGAATAAGAAAATGTCTGTACCATTGCATCATTGTATTGTGTAATCCAGGTAAAAGTAGCTCCAATAGCAATAAATAGAGTTCCGAGAAGGATAAAATATTTAAATTTCCCTGGGATTACCATTATGAGAAAGCTACTTACCAATAAAAATGTAAGGTTAGTAATATTTACTTTTGGTAACACATGATAGTATGTAACCATATCAGTCAGGCAAAGGTAGAATAAGACGATCACAGACAATATAGTACAGATGATATAGCTTTTAAAAATGATACTTACAACTCTACTATGTTTTTCGATACTTAAATACTCATGAACGAACAAAAGATATAATGATGAGGTGATCGGAAGAAATATACTGTGTGTAATTGGCCAGGTAAATGACAATAGGGTTGGGATTTGATAATACCCGGTAAAAAAGAGTACATGGCTAATGCTATAGAATGCATAAAAAATATAACTTTTCTTAAATGCAGTGATCATAAGATAAAAGTTGGCCAGTAATACCAGAAATAGTACTCCAACATAGATACTGCTTGTCCATAGATCAAATAACGCTTTTTCTTTTACAACTGCACGATCACTAATGTATACAAAATCAAAACTTTTAAAAGAAACATTATATAAGGCTCCGGGCATTTTTATATAATACGTTCTAGAGGTATTGGGGAGCAGATAGTCCAGAATTTTTCCATCTGCATTTTCTCCGGTATATAACTTATTATTAAAGCTATTAGGGAGCACTCCCTGGGGGGCTGTAAAGAAATTGTTTCCTTTGTTTTTTGTGAAAAACTGCACATCCCAATCATTTGAAAAGACTACAAAATCTCTTCGTGCATCCGAGGTGTTTTCGATTGTAAATTTCAGCCAGATAGTTCCACTACTATCGTATGCGTAGCCATTTTGTTTGGGAACAAAGTGATGTTGAAAGTTTTCTGCACTAATCTGTTCAAAAGATAAGTTTGTTGTAACGTCTTCATAAATAAAGAGTACAGAGTTATCTAGATATTCTTTTTCTAAAACATCATTGGTAAGCTGATATTTCTGGGCGTAGCCAGAAACTATACAACAAAAAATTAAAAAAAAGAATAAACCAAAGGGTTTAGGAATGTTTTTAAATACTTGTTTTGCAATCATTTATTTTATAGTATACGGTTTGTATAATATATGGGGGTATTAAATATATGCAGTAAACTGTAGGTAAACATACAAACATTACTCGAAAACCACAGTATGTTACGCTAAGTTTTTCTAAATATTAATCCATTATGCATTTGAGAATTTTGAATTAAAAAAGGCATTACTCGACTTGATTTTGCTTTTTCTGCTCTATTTCTTCGATCATTTTTAGTGCATTCGTATTTTTCTCATTAAGGCTATACGATTTTTTGTAGTTCTCTATGGCCAAATCCAGATCTCCGATTTTCATACAGGCTTCAGCATAACTATCATATACATTAAAACTTTCTGGATAGAGTAGTATATTGACTTTAAATATATCTTGTGCTAATTTTAAGTTTTCGATACCCATAAAACGATATCCTAATCGATTTAAATTGTTTTCTGAGACTGCAGGATCATTAGCGTCAGTTTTCATCACTTCCTGATACGCTTTCAGACCTTCTTCAAAATTACCTTCTTCAAGGAACTCAAAAGGAATTTTTTCACCTTCTTTCATCAATACCAGAGTAGATTCAACTGTTTTTTTCATAGGATGTATAAGTAGCATATTCAATTGTCCACTTTCTGCCTCGGTTGTAAACTGAACAGGTTGATTGTTTTCTCTACTAATATAGATACTATCAGATACCTTAAATAGCGCTACAGGTTCTGCGCCTAGATCTTTTCTGAATAACTGATTATTGGTGTGATATATCTCGATTAAGTTATCGTTTTGCAGACGATATCGACCGCTAATTTCTTTAAGTTGATCAGCATTTATTTCCTTTTTCTCATATGTTGGTACAAAATCATCCCATGAATAGGAAAGTGCTACCGATCGAATCAATTCTGAAATAAAATCAGGGTGATTAGAGTTGGTTAATATAACCACTCCGTATCCTTTATCTTTATGAGCTATCATTTCACTAGAAAACCCTTCGTCCCAGCCTCCGTGGCCAAAGTAGATTTCGTCTTCCATTTTGTTTATAAAGATGCCTAATCCACTAAAATCTTCTACAAACGGAGTTAGCATTGTGGTGGTCATATCCTGGGATAATGCTGCTTTACTTTCTCCTTTTAGTGTCTGTTGTATATTAACTGCAAATTTGGCCAGGTCCTCTGCGGTAGTCCATAGTCCTGCTGCGGCCATTTCTGGATAGGTATGTCTTTTTCCTTTGGTCGTAGAACCATCTGGCAAATAACCAGTTGCAGCCATTTTTAACTGTTCACTTTGTAAGGGTTGATCATATGTACTATTACTCATTTGTAAAGGCTGTAATACTAACTCACTCATAAGTTGTGGAAATGACTCTTGGGCTACATCGATCATCATTTGTTGCATCACTGTATATCCTCCTCCAGAGTAACGAAAACTTTTTTCCGGGACTTTATCTACAAAGATAGCTCCAGAATTAGCTGGGGATTCTCCGTTTAAGACTTGTACTAGTGTAGGCACAGGTAGATCAGGACTGTACCCTAAAAAACCATGTACGGTTAGTCCTCCAGAATGATTAAGAAGATGCTTGAGCGCAACTTTCTTTTCTTTAGTGAATTCACTGTCGGGTAATTTCCAGGATTGTAAATAGGTATTTACATCTTTATCGAGATCTATTTTGCCCTGTTCTACAAGTGTTAATGCCCCGTATGCTGCTACAGGCTTACTAATAGAACCTGCCTGAAAAAGCGTCTGATCAGTAACAGGAGATTTACTTTCCTTATCCATAATACCATAGCTCTTTATCCAATCGATCTTATAATCTTTAATAACAGCAATGCTTACTCCCGGAACTCCGTAATGTTTCATACGTTCTTCTATAGTCCATGTCGAATCTCCTTTAATATATACGGGGTGACTAAGGTTGGTTTCTACCAACTTTATATGATCCGGTGCAACGACCGCTTCTGGGGTAGTAGAGCAGGATATAAAAAAAGAAAGGACAGGGAAGAGGAATACGAGTTTTTTCATGATAAGTTTGATTGATGATTGTGTATAATTCGGTTAAAGTTAGTAAATATAATAAAGGATAGTATTAGTCATCATTCTTTAGGTCAAAATTAATAAGAACAATAGGGTCTTTATCTTTTATTCTACAGGCTACTGGATCTCCAGAAAAATTCGCAGAACGATTAGGAATCTCAAGAACCAAACTCTATAGAATGATTAACCTTATGAAACAATTAGATGCTCCGATTGAGTATGGTACAACTATTCAAAGTTATGTATATACAGAAACGGTTGGATTTACTTTTGGGTTTTATATAAGAAGATGAAAATGAGGATGTATCAATATACGTGATGTTTTAAGATGAATTCAATACTAAAAAATGTATTTTCGCCTCCTTATATAATAAATGATATTTGGCTACAACCTCTCAGAATATATTTCTAACGAAGAAAGAAAAACTTCGATGTACACAATGTGGTAAACGCATTCTTGTTGGGAAGTCATTTGTAGCAGAAAGCGAAAAACACAAAGGAACCTGTTTTAGTTGTTCTCCGTTTGGTGGGTATGTATTATTACCGCCAGGAGATGCTGCAATGACCCGTAGATCTAAGAAATATTCTACCTTGTGCGGGGTAGTATGGGCATGGAATCAACGTCGTAAACGCTATGAGCGACAAGGGCAATTGGTAGAAGAAATCGCAATAGAGAAAGCAAAAATAGAATGTGAGAAAGATCAGGGGATCCGTGCAGAAAAAAATAGAAAAGCAGCTATAGTGCGAGAACATCAAGACAAAGAATATATTATTAATTTTGCCATAGCTATTAGAAGTCGGTACCCCAATTGTCCAACAAAACGGGAGTTTGATATAGCAAAACATGCATGCGAGAAATATAGTGGTAGAGTAGGACGTACAGCAAATGCAAAGGAGTTTGACGTTAAAATGATTGATCTGGCAGTAGAAGCTCATATACGGCATACCGAAACTAATTATGATGATCAGTTTGGTAAAGGAAAACGTAAAAAAGAAATCCGAATAGATGTGCGATCAGATATCAATCAGATACTAAGACGCTGGAAAAAGTAATATCCTAAAGTAAGATATGACTATAGAAGAAATAACAAAACAGATTTCGCATAGAACTTCAAGAAATTCTTTAGATTAAACACTCGATCATCTACGGTTGCACCATATAAAGTGTTATGTTTATACACCCGTTGTGCATTTTAAACTAGTACTATAAAAAAAGCGTCAATTCGAGTGATTTTTCATAGTGAAACGAAGAAAAATTGTATCGAGAATAGCTTTTTTGACCCCAAATCCTCGTCATCCTGAGTTTATCGAAGGGCTCTATACATTTCTTCCTATGGTCGAAGCACTCCTTTGACGAATTTGGAATTAAAAAATATCAAAATGCACAACGGGTGTATATACAGAAACGGTAGAATTTACTTTTGGGTTTTATATAAGAAGATAAAAAAACAATTAAAACGAGTATAAATAAGGAGTAAATGTACCAGTCGTTTTTCAGATTACAGATTAATTATTATATTATACTGTTGTATATTTTAGAGATACCATAAAAAAGTGCCATTTCTGGTACTTCATTTAACGATAAGTATCATTTCGGTGAGACGTAGTTAGGTTATCAAGTTCTTTCTATTCATATAGATTGACAAGGGTTTTGATTAAAAAGAAGTACAAATATACAACTTGCACAACAAGCTTATATAATGTAACGTTTTAAGGGGTTTAGAAATATGTATACGTATTATGAGATATTTAAAGGATTCTCCTTTCTACAAAGATGCAATACAAGAATTTAATTATTCTAGTGGTAATTATTACCTGTTTGACACTTTTATAGTTGCGGAGATTAATGAAGGGGTACTATTTACCTGGGATGATCATGCCAAACCTATTACCGAAGAATTTACTCATCTGTATGATAATAATGGCGAAGATATTGTATATATATCAAACCGGGTACATTCATATGCTGTTAAACCAAGTGATTGGGTGAAGTTTTTTAGAAATGGTTATAAACTAAGAGGATATGCTGTTGTAAGTTATACCTCGAGAGGTATTTTTAATTCTTTGATAGAAAAACTGTTTATGAGAAATAGTTTCCAGAGCTTCGATAATCTTGAAGATGCCATTACATGGGCAAAAGGTGTTGCTAAAAAAGTTGAAGTAGAAGCTGAAAATGAACAAAGCGCATAAACCTGAGTTCGATGTAAGAAAATCTACGTCAGTCAGAGTGATTTTCGATAGAAAATTGTATCGAAGACAAGTAGATTTTTAATCAAAAGCCTTGTCACCCTAAGCTTAGTCGAAGGGTCGATATAATTTTTCTCCTATCATCTCGGGCCCTTCGACGAAGCTCAGGACAAGCTAAAGTCGAGAGGTCACTATAAAAAACCACTCAATTTGACGGCTTTTTTTAATCAATCTCTTAGATCGAACTCAGGTTATAAGTGTGTTTTTTCTTTCTTTTCTTATTGAGCATGTAATAATTGATAATTTAGTTATTCTTTCTTATAGTACGTACCAAAAACCCTATCCCAGATCACGGTATAAAATCCAAAATTGTATTTAGAATACTCATGATGATCTCTGTGAAAAACATTATTACCGAATAATAGGACTTCTTTAGTCGAAGATGTATTTAGGTGGGATAGTACTCCAATCAACCAATTAAAGAATAGAAAGAAAATAAAACTATAAAAATTAAGAGATAATACAAATGGGAGTAGGGTTAGTATACAACCAAAAAGAATGGCTTCCAGGGGATGCATCACATAGAGGCTAATCTCATTAAAACTGTAATGTTGATGGTGTTTTTCGTGTGCTAGTGTAAATGGCCAAATATAGTGAGAGGCATAATGAAATAGGTACATCACAAAATCAACAACCACAAAGAGTACTATAAAATCCCGTATAGGATTAACATCTGTAAATGTTATGTTGGAGTTGATAAAAAGTAGGTATCCGGGAATAGCAACTAGTACATTAATCATCATAATTACAATAGATAGCGTAACATCTTTCTTTTTGATAGGTAATTTTTTATGTCGATAAAAAGAAGACCAAAGATGACTAATCAGAATAGTGCACAAAAACATGACTACATTAGCCACGAGTAGTAGTCCCCAGAAATAGAAGGGGTTATGTAATTTATGAAGATGATCTAACGTTTGCAATAGTATTGATTGTAGCTGATGTACAAATCTAATGGATTTTTGACTGACTTATAATTATTTGTTGAACAACCGGACTTCGGCTTCGCTCAGTCATCGGAATCGTGTTTCCTCAGTCTCCTAAACGGGTCACTGAGCGAAGCCGAAGTGAGAAGTGGACTTCAATATGCTCAATGTATAAACAACCAGACAATTTTATTATCAAAAAATGACATGGATCATTATTCGGCAAGCGGTTGTATTGTATTTTTATCAAAAACCAGGAATATAAATAAAAAACAATATCGATTATGGAATTTATGGAGATCAGAGATAATAAGGGAACTATTCATTATATCAATCCCAATCATATTTCGGCTATTTGCGAAATAGGAGATCAGTGTAAAATTAATTTGATGGGACAGGATTATATGGTGACTCAAGAAACCTTGAAAGAGGTGAAACTTCATCTTACTTCTTTTAGACATTAGTAAACCAACCGAACCCTGATTACTATGGAATACCGGGCTTCGAGAACCTCAGCCCACAATACGAATAGAACGACGACTTCCGAACCCTGAGTGTCACACTGAGCCCTTCGACTAGGCTCAGGACAGGCCTGTCGAAGTGGGCCGAAGGGTGAGATACCTTAGTATAATCATAAACACATAAATCAATCCGGTAAACATAAGGTTAAAAACAACGATATCAATCCCTTTTGTTGTTGTAGGTTGAAATATCATTGTGCTTGCCGTTAGAGACATGTGCATAAGAATTATGATCCATAAACTTTGAGTGTGATCATATACCCAGACCATCAAAATTCTAAAAGCTAGTAAATGTGTAACGAGCTTTATGATCAATAAGATTATTAATGGAACATCACCGTCGGGATCGCTGTCCATAAAAAGAGGCAAATGCCATATTCCCCATATAACACCAACGATTAATCCTGTAGAGAGTACATTGAAACGCGTCCTCAATTTAGGTATCGCAAATCCTGTCCAGCCAATCTCTTCAAAAAAACCAGCTACAATGCCGCCTAGAATTCCCCCAAGAATTAAAAAGAGAAGATCATCTGTAGAGAGAAGGATAGGAGAAAAATTAGAAGAAAAAGTAGACAGTATTACATAGGTAAGCCCAAAAAGTAGCGGAGCAGAAAAAAGAGCTATCACATACCATCGAGTTTTTACTTTCCATTTGCATATTCGAATTTTTAGTTGTTGAAAACTGCTTTTACCATCTTCAAAATAGTTGGCTAATACCCCTGCTATAAAAGGCCCTGCACACATAGCCAAAAATAGTAATGGAATTTGACTATCTGGTACTTCTTTCTTTCCGGTAAATCCATCAATACCTATAATAAAAATAAGACCAGTCCATGAAATTAAAAAAGTGAATAGGAAGTATATAAGTAAAGTATATTTTGTACGAATACCTGAACTGTTTTTCATGCTATACCATAATTTTATATTGAGCCTTTTAGATAAACCCACTTATCGAAGTACGTATGTTACTAAAATAGAGAATCTTTTTGTATGATTTCAACTTTTAGGAGTGTATTTTGTCGTAACGAAATTTGAGCTGTCACACTGAGCCCTTGGCAAACTCTGGAATGGTCTGTCGAAGAGCTCGATATACAACGTATTACATATTAAAAATGTATAAAATATGAGTTTAATAGGAACCGCAGTATACTCTAAAACTCCTTTTGGTATTGATGCTATTTGGTGTCATACTAGCGATGACGTGGTGACTTCTGGTACCGGTAAAGGAAGCAAAAAGAAGGATATCAATTCAACCAAACCGTTTGAAGGTGATTATGAGATCACGTATTTTGATAATAATGCAGAACCATTGGGAACGTATCAACTAACGATACGGTATGATCAAAACTGCTATCACTTAAAATGGATAGAGGATATGATAGTGGTTTATTTTGGAATTGGAATAGAACTAGATAACCAATTACATTTTGGGTATCGTGAGGTGATAACACAAAAAACCCTACATATCAAAACTGATATATAGGGCTTGTTCTGTGTTGTTTTATAGCAAGATCAATCCTTAATTACCTAGAATAACGGTGTATTTAATACTAGATACTTTCCATCTTCTTCCGCAAGCATTAGATGCATCAGCACTTACCAAAGCTATTTTTTTAGGTGCTATTTGTTGTGCAATATCTGCTACATGAGAGTCAAATTGATATTGATACTGATCCATATTTATATCCCCGTCTCCATCAATATAGTATGAATAGTTATAGGTAAACTCTCTCGATTCTATTGGGATGATCAATGTACCTTTGCTAAAAGAAATACAGTTAGAAAGATTCACATATTCTTCTATTTCTTCAGCTGCATCGCTACCACATCCAATATCACTATCTAATGTGCATCCAACTCTTTTGGCAGTAGCCTTATTGTTTTGACGTACTAGCTTTTCTACCAATTGTGGCATTGTAGGGTCGTTTGATACATCTTTTACACCTACAAACTGTTTTGAAGCATCTGGAATAATTACATTTTGCACTTCTTGTGCTTCAGTGGTAGCATCAAGATCATCGTTTTGACATGCTATAAAAGCAACAGAAATAAAAGCAAATAGGCCTAATTTAAAAATGAATTTTTTCATTGTGTAAGATTTTAAGAATTTGGTTAATGATGACTCAAAACTATCTAAAAATAGTAGTTGTTAACTACTCCTTTTTAATTGTTTACATAAACATAAAATAGGAGTGTAAAACCGTAAATAAATAATAATTTTTACTTTTTGGTAGTGTGGAAATTACTTGTTTCTCAACAATACGATGTACGACTTCAATAGCTAAAAAGTGTGAATTTAAGAGGGTTTATAATATATATACGTGTATACGATTTAGAAATGGTGTTGATAACATTTTTTACCGTAAACGGACTTCGGCTGTGTGTTCCCAGAACCAAGTCAAAGGGCTCAATTCTCGAAGGAATCCAAACCCTGAGCATAGCCGAAGGAATCCGAACCCTGAGATATGATTGTTACCTTTATTTTATCACGGTAAACAGGGGAGGTAGTGGATGTAATAAATAATATATTTGCATTGAATACCAATGATATACCATACATTTTATGAAAAACATACTTACCTGTATCATACTACTCGTCACTTTTTTTTCTAATGCCCAGGAAATAAAGGTGCTCACGCCAACACGTATAGAGATACTGGATTTGAATACCACAGATGAAAAGGAATTTAACAGAAATAGAAAAGCTTGTGAAGCCATATGGGAACGCATGTCAAAAGGGCTTAAAAAAGAAGATCTTACCAAAGAAGAGAAAGGAGAATTAGATAAGATGGTTGATGAAACAATGACTAATTATTGGGATATCGAAGGTCAGGGATGCAGTTGGTATTGTGGCGGAGGGCCATATAAAGAAACTGCATCATCGTATCTGGCAGATCAGGGTAATATAAATTATCGTGCAGAAAATGCAATGGATCTTAATTATAAAAACGTATGGGCAGAAGGAGTACCAGGATATGGAGTGGGAGAGTATCTTGAATATAGTTTTTACCAGGGAAGGCCACGTATAACAGAAATTATCGTTGTAAATGGACATGTAAAAAGTGAAACTGCCTGGCGAAACAATAGTAGGGTGAAAAAGCTTAAAATGTATATTAAGGATATACCATATGCCATCTTAAGTCTTACTGATCAACGTGCTGCACAACATTTTAAAGTAGCTCCAATAGGTAAATTAGATAAGAATATAGATTATATCACTTCAAAAAGTTTACCACCCTGGACTATGAAATTTGAGATTCTGGAGGTATATCCAGGAGATAAATATGAAGATACGGTACTTTCTGAAATCTATTTTGATGGGATCGACGTGCACTGCTTTGCCAAAGGAACGCTAATTACTATGGCAGATCATACTCAAAAACCGATAGAAGATATAAGTATAGGAGAACAGGTGCTTTCTTATCATCAAGCTACAGACAGTTATGTTTCTGCAACTATTGAAGAGTTGGCAAACCCGATTCATGATACCCTTATTACCATTTCATTATCCAATGGGTCGACGATTACTTGTACCCGCGACCATCCACTCTTATCTTTTTCTGGGAACTGGTTATCCTATAGTCCAGAGAAAACACAGATGGCGTATCGGTTTGATGATGTTAAACAGCTTGAAGAAGGGGGTATAGTACAAACTATTTCCGGCACGGCTAAAATTTTAAGGATTAAAGAAACTAATACTGCACAACAAACCTATACGATAGTAAAACTGGATGAAACTAATACTTTTATAGCAAATAATATTGTCGTTGGTACCGAAGAACTACGTGTTATTAGAATATGTGATAAGCACAAAATGATAACCGAATAAATTGATCATAAATTTAATTTGAAGACAAGTATCTAAAAGCTACAGAGTAAAGGCTTTACCAGAAGGTTTTCTTAATAAAAAGAGGGGACCTAAAAAGGATATTTTAGATCGCCTCTTTTTAGAATCAAGCTAATTCAAAAATATGAGTTCCTGCAACAGAACTCCTCTTATCTCTAATTTGATGAACCTATCTAAGATTAATTGACTACCATGTTCACTTCTCAATTTTAAAATACAAACTCATTGGTCAAAATTAATATATTAACATGGCTCATAAAAGAGTGTAATACCTGTTATCTCAAGGTCAAATCCCCCTTTTAATAGCAATTTTACTGTTATCTAATGCTAAGAATAAAAAAAGGTCCTCGTGAAAAGATGTTAAAAACTTGTTTTTACTTTCTGAAAAAATTGTGATTTCTTTGCCATCGGGAAAAAAATAAGCATTTGGAACATCAGGAAAAGGAAAACGTTAAGGTATACACTCGCTATAACTTTTTTAATAAAACATATTGTGTATTCAGAGGAGCTTCGTTACGCGAAATCTCCAGAAGAAAACCAAATTACAGAAGTGAGTCGGGGAGTACCTATTATTATACAAAACACGGGGTATATAGAATGTCTAACCATTGGGGTAGAGCAGCAAAGTGCCAATGGAGACTAGTATCTGATTTTCCTCCAGAAATTGACGACCTGCGATTAGGGTTTGCAGAATGGGGAGATTTTAGAGAAAATCTGGACCCAGATGTGGATGCATACTACATTTCGGTAGACTTTGAAGCGAAAAAGGTGAGCTATATGCATAAGGATAACCCTAATTATGATCAGGTTGCTATATTGCGTTCTGCAGATGCAACCCGAAAACTCATCAAGCAAATCAAAAACCTTCTCGAAACCTACAAGTGGGCAAAATATTATGATTATGATGATCTGGATGAATTTCGTGAAGAGGTAATAACAAGATTGATTAATAGTAATATATCTCTAAATGAATTAAGACGGGAGCTGGTATAATTTATAATTCTTATTATAGCAAACTACAGTTTTAAATATTTGCTATATATTTACTTTACCTGTTGTGCATTTTTATAGTATTGATTTTAAAATACACAACGGGTTTACTTTTTATATTTTCATGGATTTAGAACGTCAATTATTATTTCTCTTTAGTGCACTAGGAGCGTTAAATGGTTTTTTGCTAAGTTTTTATTTTGCTTTCTTTTCTAAGAAAAAGGGACTGTCTAATTATTTCTTGTCGGCACTTTTATTTGTACTAAGTGTACGAATACTAAAATCTGTTTTCCTTTATTTTAACCCAGAATTATCTGAAGTATTTATACAAATAGGACTTGCTGCCTGTGCATTAATAGGTCCCTTTTTATATCTATATACCAAAAATTTAATAGTTGAGCCTAACAGCAATAGTTGGTGGCTTTTTCATGTTATTCCTGTTCTGGTAGTAGTTGTTCTATTAAGTGTTATTTTTCCTTTTTGGGAACATAAAAAATTGTGGTCTGGATTCTTAGTCAAAATCATTTATTTGCAATGGCTGTTGTATATAGTATTTACAGCGATTCATTTAAAACCAGTTTTTAATGCTTTGTTTTCAAAAGAACATAAAATAAAACAAATAGAAATTTGGGTTTTAAGTGTATTTGGTGGAGTATCTATTATCTGGATGGGGTATAATATCGGATCTTATACATCGTATATCGTAGGTGCACTTTCGTTTTCGTTTGTATTTTTCCTTTTCATCTTATTTTGGGTATTGAAAAGAAATAAAACGTCTTTGTTTTTTGAAGAGACCATTAAATATGCAGATAAAAAGATTGATCTTGATGAAGCAAGTGAATTTCAAATCAAATTAGATGATATAATTAAAGAAAAGGAGCTGTTTAAAAATCCAGATCTAAAACTAGCAGATGTTTCTAAACAACTACATGTTTTACCACACTATTTATCTCAGTTTCTAAATGACAACCTAGGCAAAAGCTTCCCTTTGTTTATTAATGAATATAGAATTAAGGAAGCTAAGCAACTTTTGATTAATGAAGATAATTACACTACAGAAGCTGTTGGTTATGAATGTGGATTTAATTCGAAATCAACATTTTATACTACCTTTAAAAAAATAGTAGGTAAAACTCCTGCTGCCTATAAAAAAGAAGTAGCATAACCCGTTGTGCATTTAGAAATTAATACTATGAAAAAGCGTCAATTCGAGTGGTTTTTCGAAATAAAATGAAGAAAAATTGTATCGAGAATAGCTTTTTTAATTCAAAAATCTCAAATACACAACAGGTTAGAGTAGTGCTAATTTATAAATCAGCACTACTGATTTATAATACATGAACCTATATAGGTAATGATTTTTCAAATTTGTTGAAAATTAATTCAACATGAGAAATAGTATAGTACCATTTTTGGTGATTTTTCTTTTTTTAGGATGTTCAGTATCATCAAAAGATAAGATTTTGTTTGTCACTTCTAATCAGCATACCTACGGAAACACAAATCTGAAAACCGCAAATCATTTTGCAGAAATCGTTTTAGCATATGATGTATTTATAAAATCGGGTTATCAGGTTGATTTTGTAAGTCCAGAAGGTGGCGAAATTCCGATAGGGTATATAAATAACTCGAATCCGATTCAAAAAAAATATTTAGACGATGTCAATTTTATGAATTTACTTAAAAATACGTATACCCCTGAAGCCATTAATGCAAAAGACTATAAAGCAGTTTATTATAGTGGTGGTGGGGCAGCCATGTTTGGAGTTCCTGAGAATAAAGCCATACAGGGTATCTCAAGGAAAATTTATGAAAATACAGGAATTGTATCAGCTATTTGCCACGGAACGGCAGGAATTGTAAATTTAAAGCTAACAAATGGAAAATATCTATATGCAGAAAAAGAGGTAAATGGTTTTGCCGATGCTTTTGAAAATAAAAATAAAGCGTATTATAAAACCTTTCCCTTTTCTATTGAAGAAGCCATTACAAAAAATGGTGGAGATTTTACCTATTCTAAAAAGGGATGGGATAATCATTATATAGTTGATGGTAGATTAGTTACGGGACAAGATCCTACAGCTTCGGTATCTGTCGCACAACAAGTTGTAGCAATACTTAAGAAAACAAGCAATAAATAAACTTAAAATAGATAAACAGATGAGAACAACAATTTTTATCCTACTCGTATACTTAAGTACCTCTACATTTACTTATGCTCAAGAATCAGATAAGGTACTTATCAAAAAAACCGTTACGTATTATCTGGATGGAGGCACAAACAACGATTTTGAAACCTTAAAAAAGGCATTCCATAGCAATGCTACGATGAAATTTATTTCTAAAAACGGGTATAAAGAGGTAAATGCTTTAGAATTCTTTAAAAAAGTAATAAAACCCGGGCCGAAACAAAATCGAAAAACAAATGTTGTATCTATAGATGTAACAGGAAACGCAGCACAAGCAAAACTTGAAATTGAATATGAAACATTTTCATTTATTGATTATATGAATTTATTAAAAGTAGATGGAGAGTGGAAAGTAGTCAGCAAAATATTCTATAGAAAACAAAAAAACTAAAAAATGAAATCGTTATTATCTATTGTACTTCTCATATTTGTTTGTAATCAAGTTCTAGGGCAAACCTATATTGGAGATAAAACAGAGATTAAACAACTATTAGAAAATGGTAAAAATTTTTCTAAATATGTGAATACTTCAGATTATAAAATGATCGGTGAATCGTATACTGAAGATGCTAAAATATTTCCTAATAATTTAAAAATTATTGAAGGAACAGAAGGTATATTAGGCTATTGGAGGCTTCCGGAGGGAATACAAATTATTAATCATAAAATTGACCCTATTGAAATTAAAATCATTGGCAATGAAGCATATGATTATGGTACCTATCAAGGCACTACAAAAAAAGCTAACGGAGAAGAAATGACCTGGAAAGGGAAATATGTAATTGTCTGGAAAAAAGTAGGGAAAAACTGGAAAATATATTTAGATATATGGAATTCTATTAAGTGACTTTAATGTTTTGATAATAACAGTTTGTATTTAGTAAAGTTTTATGAGCAATTTGATAATTGAAAATTAATGAACTAATTTGTCATTTATCAAATTATTGGTGCCATCTTTGCAAAATAAATTATATAATAAATTTAATTACATTACAATGAATAAAGGAACAGTAAAATTCTTCAATGACGCTAAAGGTTTTGGATTTATCACTGAAGAAGGTGCTAGCAAAGACCATTTTGTACACATTTCTGGATTAGTAGACGAAATTCGTGAAGGCGATGAAGTAGAATTTGATCTACAAGAAGGTAACAAAGGATTAAACGCGGTAAACGTAAAAGTTATCTAATATATACTTTCAAGTTTAAAAAAGAGCCTGTCACTAGTGACAGGCTCTTTTAGTATCCTTTCGTTTTGCTGATATTGAATTTGTCTTAGTACTATTTTACCTGAATCAAAAGCAAAACGTTATATTCTCAAGTTCTTTCTGCAGATATTTTCTATTAATGCGGATTATCGACAGTCACAACACTACCTCCTGTAGGGTTCCATATATCAATATTGGTAGGTAAAACAAACAAGTTGTTATCACTTAATTGCCCAACACTACTCGCATTATCTACTTTAATAGTTCTAAGTTCTATCTTGTTTTTATCGATCCATAACCACTTAAACTGATTAAATGATCCCGCTGCTCTTGTCCAGTTCTTAGTATCAGAAGCATTACGTAAGGGAGCTCCCCAACATCCTTCTCCAACATAGATAGCTCTTTTTGGATCTGAATCTACTCTCACAAACCCTTCATCACTTCCTGAACCTGTCGAAGGTTTGATTGGCCAGGTACGTTTCACTACGTGAGAATCACTTTCCATCACCAATTGTACAGCATGAGTGTAAAAAGGTTTAGACCATGCTTCATACTGATCATTTTGTTCTGATTTACCAGGCTCATGAGGTCTGGTTGCTCTATGATACTGTGCTACTGCCCATGTGTGATTAGCAGAGTTAGACGTTAAATCATTAGCTAACCAAGTTCCTTGTGTACCTGCTGGGGTTACCTCTGTGTTTAAGGTATAGGTTCTCATCAAACTACCTCCAAAACTCAACGCATAGTATTCTCCTCCAGCTGCGGTAGGAATATCAAAAAGATCTCTGATATCATTCGATTTCTCATGATTACCTCGTGCGGCAACAACAGGAATCATCCTTCCATCAGAACCAATAGTTAATTGCCAGTCCTCAAACCAGTTTTGCCATTGAGAACTCGATGAAGAACTTGTCATATCTCCTCCAAAAAGTACGGCATGTGGTCTAATCTTAGCTACAAGTTTATTAGCATTTTGTCTTGGAGTACGATTGTTTCGAGAATCTCCTCCTGCTACAATTGATAATCGGGTATTAGGATCACTAGGCGCAGTCTTAAACCAGAATCTTTTAGAAACTCCTTCACTATCCTTGATCACAAAATAATAAGCAGTATCTGCTTGAAGCCCTGTTAATCTAGCATAATTATTATTCATTCCTTTACTAGAAACTGTTCTATCTACAGTTTTACTAAGCGGGTATGATCCTGCATTACTACCAAAATCCGTAGTACCATAATGTACCACAGGATTCGTTCCTCGTACCTGATTCCATCCTACAACCATAGTGGTAGATGTATTACCTCTCCAGGTTAATCGATACTTTTCTGTTGAAGTACTGGTAACTGGAGCTTTGGTAAAGGTTGCTGTTACGGCCTTATCAGAATTCATCGTGATGGATGTTGGGTTTGTATTACCTGATAAAGCACCAGACCACCCACTAAAATCCCATCCTGATGCAGGAGTAGCGGTAACGGTAACTGGGGTTCCTGAGTTATAGATTCCTCCTTCACTTACTGTTCCTTGTCCTGTTGTATTGGTTGTTAAGGTATATTGAACGGCATTTGTATTAGTAGTAGTAGCATTAACTACGTTGCTAGCACCAGATATATTACCTGCAGCATCTTTAGCTTTTACAGTAAAGCTATACGTAGTATTGGCTGTAAGACCACTTACACTATAGGTAGTATCTTTTGATGTGCCAATATTTACTTCATCTTGATATACCTCATATTCGGTAACTTCTATATTATCTGTAGAAGCATTCCATCTAAGATCTAATGATACATTAATAATATTAGAAACCGTTAAGTTTGTAGGAACTGTTGGTGCTTGTGTATCGGGGGATATAGTCTCATCGGTATTGCATGAGAGAATTATTATGCCCATGATCAATATTAATAGAGTTTTTAACTTCATAATTAATTAAGTTATGTGTTTACTGTCTGTAACTCTTTTTTTGTAAACTTTAGTATATATACTTGTATAATATACCATTTCCATAGTACTGATCGATGATCTGAATCTAAAGAAATGAACTCGAAGTTTTTTAAGATATAGCAAATAACCAAGTACGTAAATTAGTACAGGCTCTGAGTTAGAAGAGATATAAATGTATTGAAAACCGAGTTGAAGAAGTTCACAAGTTTTAAACAACTAAATACGATAAAAAAACTGCTATTAACCTGAGTTCGACCTAAACTAAAATGTTATAAAAAACATCAATTCGATTTCTATGACAATACCAAACGGTTTTCATAAAAAGATTTGTTTTTTATTAATGCCATTGCGATATGTATTAGTTTGTTTCTAACAGCATTGAGTACACTCATTTTGTTCTTACCTTCTTCTACTTTTCTCAAGTAAAAGTGTTTAAGATCGTTATCCATTCTTACTGCTCTCATAGCTGCCATTTGGAGCACGGATTTAAGTTGCATATCCGCCATTTTTGATACTCTTGGTTTTGTCTTTAGACTTGTTCCACTTTGTTGTTCGAATGGAACAACGCCAGCAAAACAAGCTAGTTTTCTCGGATTAGTCAATCGCACAAAACCATCAGTTTTCACAGCTAAAGTCCAAGCTGTAACTGATCCTATTCCTGGTATAGTTCTGATACGTTCTATGTCCTTTTCCAAAACAGAATCATTAGCTATCTCCTCTTTAATCAATTTTTCTATAGCCGCTATATGTTTATTAATCTGCTCAATTTCTTTTAAATTGATTTTCATTGAGGAACTTATTATTTTAGTCCTTTTAACTGTTTTAAGCTCCTTATTTTGTTGTTTAATAGCCTGTCTAGTTTTTACCTTATGTCTACGTTGGCTCATCAGTATTTTTATATTTTGTACAGCCTCACTTGTGGGCTTCCAGCAATCAAAATCTTGATAGTTCCTTTCAATAAAAGTAGCAATGCGCTTAGCATCAACTTTATCATTCTTACCACGAACTAAACCGATGCTTCGTTTAATGTGCTTAGGATCGATCACATAAACATTAAATGAATAATCCTTCAAAACTTCATATAAATTATAATTATAAAGACCAGTATTTTCCATTGCAATAAAGATCTCAGCATCTAAAGTAGTTATCTGCTTAAAGAGTTTTTTAATCGCTTTGATTTTATTTTCAATCTTAAAGAATGCTTCTGATTTCTGATCAACTAAACAAATATCTAATGTTTTTTTACTAATGTCAATTCCTAAATAAATACTTTTCATAATTTTACCTCTCTGAATGAAAAGAGCATTTTCATCATAACTCGACTCCTTGATAATGGGCTTAAAATCCCGAATTTCTATTAGAGATTGTTGATGAAAGAAAGAACTTAAGTCTAAATCGAACTATGAAGTTTACCCTTCTGAGTGTTATTAGTGTACTTAAGTTCTGCTCTTTTTTATTTCAATAAATATAATTATGCAAGTCTAAAGGAGTGGTTTTTTGTAATGTAATGGAGGAAAATTGTATCGAGAACCCATCATATTATCGTTTTCAAATGCATCTCGATACACGCTCGTTCCTCACGCACTCGATGTGACGTAGCGTGTTAACCCGTCTGTTCGAGTGGTTTTTCGCAATGTAATGGAGAAAAACTGTATCGAGAACCTTTCGAGAACTCGTTTTCAAATGCATCTCGATACACGCTCGTTCCTCACGTACTCGATGTGACGTAGCGTTTGTATTGTGTAGTAGCGTGTTAGCCCGTCAGTTCGGTTTTTCAGAATGACCTCTCGACTACGCTCGAGGTGACGTGGAGAAAAACTGTATCGAGAATAGCTTTTTTAGATAGAAAATCATTATTCTCGATACAATCTTCCAGCCTGTACTGAGCTATGTCGAAGTATCAGACCAAATCGAACTTAGGTTATTACCATCATAGTGATTCTTTTATGTAGGAATCAAGCCTGTTTTTTAATTAACTTAGTATCCTTAAGTTACCTATACAATGGAATGTGCCACTATACATTATGATAAAAGACACTTTTTTCCAATGCATTTGCATCCGGATCGCTATACATTTTGCTATATCATAAATGGAAGTGCAAATCTTATATGTAAAGATGCTATGTTTACTCTAAAATCGGGGGATTTGGTGGTGATTCCTCCTTATATTGCACATCAGACATTAATAGAAAATTTCTTTCATTACAAGGTGATTAGGGTTCCGAAATTGTATTCTTTTAACAATAGTTCTAGCAATCGATTAGGCTTAACAATAATACAGAATTGTTATTCTTATAAAAACCATTTTGATACTTGGTTCGAATCGATTATGACAAATAATAAGAATTTTGATGCCAGAGATAGTGAAGAAACTAAAGTTCCGGATATATTTAAACACTTTTTGGTTAGTAATAGCACGAATTCAACGAAGTCAAAACTCATTATAAAAAAGGCATTGGTGCATTTTAAAAATCATTATAACCGATCCATACTTGTCGAAGAGTTATTAGATATAACCTGTTTAAGTGATAGCCATTTTCAACGTCTTTTTAAAACTAATATAGGAATTTCGCCTATTCGCTACCTTCAAAATCTACGAATTGAAAAAGCTAAAGAGTACATAAAAACTAAAGACAGTTTTACCGATATTGCATATGATACGGGTTTTTTTGATCAAAGTCATTTTAATAAATACTTCAAAATGAATGTAGGCATGATTCCAAAAAAATATGCCGATTTGGTTAAAAATGATTGAATTTTACAATTTTAGGATTTACAATTGATCGAACTTGCTATCAAAAGTAAAACCTTATGCAAGATTTAAATGCTAAAGAAGTAGAAGAGGCCCAGGAAGCACTAATACGGTACTGTGGTGAGTTTTCACCTTTTATTGTCGAAAAGGCTTTTGGAAGCTATATCTATACTAAGGATGGAGATGCGATTCTGGATTTTACCTCTGGTCAAATGTGCTCTGTATTTGGACATAATCACCCTAAATTTGTTGAAATATTAGAAAAATCAGGAGACAAAGCTATTCATTTATTAAGCTCTATCTTGTCTCCTCCGGTTATTGATCTTGCCAAAAAATTAACAAGTAAATTACCCGATAGTCTATCTAAATGTATATTTCTAAACACCGGATCCGAGTCGAACGAGGTAGCTATACGAATGGCAAAATTAGTTACCGGTGGTTTTGAAATCATTGGATTTTCCGGATCCTGGCATGGTATGACGGCGGGAGCGCAATCCTATACCTATTCAAAAACAAGAAAGGGATATGGACCTGCTATGTCGGGTAGTTTGATGATACCAGCACCTTATGAATATCGTTGCCCAATTGCACATTGTAAAGGGAGTTGTGATCATACTTGCCTGGAGGTTGGTATGAAAATGGCTGATCAGCAATCGGTTGGTGAATATGCAGCATTAATAGCCGAACCGTTGTTGAGCGCCGCAGGTATGATTGAATTGAAACCCAGTTATGTTAAAAGGTTAAAAGAATTATGTGATGAACGTGGGTTATTGCTAATATTTGATGAAGCTCAAACTGCATTAGGGCGGCTGGGGACAACTTTTGCTTTTGAACAATATGATGTGGTTCCTGATTTCTTAACCTTATCAAAAACACTAGGAGGGGGGCTTCCTTTGGCAGCTATGGTTACCACAGCAGAAATAGAGGAAGAATGCCATAACAGAGGGTTTATTTATGTAACCTCTCATGTATCTGATCCTTTTTGTGCATCTTTTGGCTTAGCTGCTTTTGACATACTTGATGAACAAAAATTAGCCGAAAGCGCATTGGAAAAAGGAAAATACTTAAAAGAACAATTGCTACAATTACATGAGAAATATGAATGTATAGGAGATGTAAGAGGAAATGGACTTTTATTAGGAGTTGAAATTGTGAAAGATAGGGAAACGAAGATACCAGACGATGATTTGGGTCAAAAAATTTGCAGTAGATGCCTTGAGTTAGGTTTAAATATGAATATAGTTAGAATGAAAGGTTACGGAAGCGTTTTTAGAATTGCTCCGCCATTAACCATAAGTATCGAAGAAATAGATTTAGGAATTGCGATCTTAGATGAAGCAATACAGGATTGTATTCAATAAAAAAGCTACTTATAGCATATTGACTTAAAAATAGGTATTTTTACGTATTGTTAGCTATATAAATTTATCTTAAGTTTAATCACTTCTAAATATTATAATCGTCATTTTTTAATTCCCCAAATCAACTTTATTGATAATAAGTAGTTGGTTTAGATTTCTTATTAATGTATTTTTTTTATTAAAATTATACTGTAAAATTCTGGAATTATGAGTGACAACAATACTAGTACCGAAAGTAGCTTTCTCCCTTTTGAAAATATAGGTTTATGTTTTAGCGGTGGTGGTTATCGAGCAACATTCTATTCTTTGGGAATAATCTCGTATCTAAATGAGGTCAAATTTAAAGGGAAGCCTCTGTTAGAATGTGTAGAAGCTCTAAGCTCTGTTAGTGGCGGAACCCTTTTAGCAGTAGCTTATGCCAAATCAGCACAAGATACGAAACACAGTTTTACAGAATTTTTTACAGAATTTTACCAAGCCTTTGAACCTGATAATGATAAATTATTAGATACGGCAATTAAGAAACTGGAAGATGATACGGTCTGGAAAAACAATTCATATAAGACACGTTCGTTGATTAATGCATTTGCATTGACTTATTCAGAAATGGAAGTTTTTAAAGGGGATTTTTCTATGTTTGAGAACCCAATATCAGCACATTTAAGACAAGTATGTTATAATGCTACAGATTTTTCATTTGGACTCACGTATAGATTTCAAAACACAGGGGTTTTTGGTAACTCACCACTTTCGAATTCATCTGTAGAAAAACTTAAATTTGAAGTGCAATTGGGAGATATTATTGCTTCATCTTCTTGCTTCCCTTTAGGGTTTGAACCGTTACAATTTCCAGATGATTATTTTAAAGATCATAATTCTACAGATTACAAAGCATTGAAAAGCCTTGACAGATTCATTGATGGAGTAGGAATCATGGATGGAGGCATTGCAGACAATCAAGGTATTGCTAGTATGATTCGAATTAATGAGAGAATGAAAGATGAACTCAATCTTATCATCGTAAATGATGTTGGAAGTTTTAAGATGGTACCTTGGCATCAGGACAATAGTTTTGAGAAAAAAGGAGTTTCTATAAAACAATTTGTAGCGAAAGCCTTAGCATATTTCAGGATTAAACCATTGTATTGGATACTTCTTTTATTAGGAGTAATTATGGTTGTTTTAAATTCAATGAAAATTTTCAACAATTGTGATGATTGTGGCTGGCCTGCAATTTATATCATTGGCAGCATATTAATTGGTATTGGTTTAACGCTAACTATATTGGGTGGATTTGCCTCGGTTGTACTGAAATTTTTTAAAACTAAGATGGCATCTCTTTTTAAAAAAAATGTGCCAGAACCACTTGTAGACGACATCCTGAGTTTTAAAAAATTAGATATTGGATTGGCACAACAGATGCTTACGAATCGACTAACATCTGCAGTAAAAATGATCAATGACGTCTTCTTAAAGCAAATGCGCAGACTTAATTATGATTTATTTTATTCTAAATATTCACTTCAAAACAAACGTATAACTACTACAGTGTACAAGCTAAATGGTAAAAAGACACCTTATTCTGGTGATAAACCAAATTATAATAAGGATATTAAACCTGCACCCAGCAAATTGTTAATGAGTGTTGGATTAACAGCATCCGAAACACCAACAACATTATGGTGGGATAAAAAGGATATTGCCAAAAATAGAATGGATACACTAATCGCTTGTGGCCAATTTACGCTCTGTTATGAACTTATGGAGTATATCCTGGAACTCAAAAAATCAGAAGATGA